>JAFVYE010000110.1 GCA_017500745.1 Clostridia bacterium
CAGTCAGCAGGGTGATTGGTCATGGGCTGAACTGTTACGGCAGATTTACACTTTATTCGTATATTTTTGCATCTTCTACTTTATTAATTGCTCTTAATCCGCCCTGCACAAGAGCCAAAAGCTCATCTTCCCCGGGATAAACAGTCATGGGAGCAATCCATTCACAGGCTTCCCTAAGTCCCTTCATTACGTTCTTGTCGTAGGCAATCCCACCTGTCACCACAATTCTGTCAAAATCCTTTTCAACTTCAAGGGTTTTGCCCAAGCGGTCCAACATGGCATTGGACAAAGTGCCGTCATCGTTCATTCTGTTGCCGAGAGTGACAAGAACTTTCATACTACCTCCCTATTATCCGTTGATTTTTGCGCCGTCAAAAGCGGTGTCTGCCACTTCTGCGTCAGCAGGAATTGCAATTGTGTCAAGGGACACGCAGTTGTGGAATGCGTATGCGCACACGTACTTGACTGAGCTTGTTCCCTTCACTTCTGCAAGTGATGCACATCCTGCAAATGCCAAGTCGCCGATTTCGGTAACGGTGGTGGGGAGTGTGACAACTCTGAGAGCTGTACATCCATTGAAGGTTGATGCTTCAACTGCAGTCACTTGTGTTGCAGAGAGGTCAATCTCTTCAATGCCACTGCATCCGTAGAAGGCGTAGGCGCCAATATGCTTCAAGCTGGTTGCGTTGCCAAAGTCAATGCCAAACTCTTTGTAGAAGCCCTCCTGGGTTCTGTCAGTTCCTTCGGGAACTGTGCCAAGTGATGTACATCCATAGAATGCCTTGTTGCCAATTGATTCAACATATTGAGGGAAGCTGTTGCCGGGAGCGTAGATTGCGTTCTCTCTCACGTCGTAAACAAATTGTGTCACAAGATTATAGTTGCCTGCGCCAAAGAGATCTTCAATGTTTCCTTCGTAGGTTGAGAATGAGTTGGGGAGATAGACGGTGTGCATTCTGCCTTCGCTTTGTGCTCTTGCAAATGCTTCCTCTTCAACGCCGATGATTTCGTAGTCATATTCATAGGCGTAGCCGTAGTTTGATTCCTCTACGCTGAACACTGCTTTGAGACTTGCGGGCACGATGACAACTCCGTCAACAACCGTGATCTTTGCGTGCTTTGAAATGACCGCACTTCCTGTGATATAGGCGTAGGTGATGTTGGGGTTGTAGTAATTGTCAAAGACAAAGTTCTCCACCTTGTCGCCGTTGCCTGTGGTGTAGAAAGTGACGTTCTTTCCTGCAAGATGTGTCTCTGCATATGCACGGAAGTAATCTGTGTCGGGCAGTTCAATGTTGCCGTTGTATGTGGCAAACACGCCGTCTGCAAGCTTGACGTCAAGGACGTAGCTGAGGTTTTGCTCATAAGGAGTTGTTTCGGTTGCGCCAATCACTTTGCTATACTCAACTGTTGCGGGCACTCTTACTGTCTTGCGAGTTTCATCTGCAAGGGCGGACACAGTCACGTCACCGATGTGCTTCACTGCATATTCCTTGAGTGTCACTGACGTCACGGGGACTGTGCTATCGTTTGCCTCAACAACTGTGAATGAGCGGATTTGTTTGAGTGAGGTGCATCCCATAAATGCTTCGTTGCCAATGGTCTTGACTGATGCGGGGATATAGACGTATTCAATGTCTGTCTTATCCTTGAATGCCCCATCGCCAATGCCCACGATTGTGTACTCTTTGGTCACGTCGGGGTTGTAGACGCCATTGTCTGTGAGACGTGCTCTTGCAGGGATTGCAATTGTTGTGTCGTAGCCAGACTTGATGCCGGCGATGACTGCCTCGTTTTCACCAACGATGGTGTAGTTGAACATTGATTCATTGGTGTTGAGCGTCACAGAATAGATGATGTTGCAGAACACGTATTCGCCGGGTGCGCCGTAACGGAGGCCGATGGTGTGATAGCCAAGGGTGGTTGTGTCAAGAGCCACTTCCTCTGCCATTACGTTTTGTGCCCTTGCATCGTCAAGGGAGATGAATGCTGCCTTTGAATCCATGCTGACGTACTTGAACGTGCCGTCAGATGCAACAACTTTGAGCACAACGTCTCTTGCCACGGTGTTGATTTCTGCCACGGTTGCGTTGACAGAAATTGACATTGATGAGCATTGTTCAACGCTGACGTTGTGAGGCTTCTTAACTGAGTAGGTGCCGGTGAGTCTGTATGATGCAAGTCCGTAGTAGTCAACGTCAATTTGCAATGCCTTGTTCACTCCGTAAACGGGGGTGTAGCCGGTGATGGTGACACGCTCGTCTGTGAGGAGGATTTCATCCACGGTGTTTTTGCCGTCATTATACTTGAACTTGATCTTGATGACGTATCCTTCCTCATTGAAGTTTGATTGTGTTGTGTAGAATGTGGGGAATCCTTCAACGTCTTCGTCGTCAACGACGTGCCAGACTGTCATTGTGCTTTGATTGATTGCTGGATACACATTGTACACCAAAGCAGAGCTTTGAACTCCGTCAACCGTGAAGGTCATTGCCTTGTCATTGCCCACGCTTCCGTCTTTGTTGAGGATTGATGCAATTTCAAGATCTTCACAGCGCTCAATCTTGTCGCTTCTGACAACGATTGCGCCGTCAACGATGTGAGTCTTTTCTGCGTTGAGGAGGCCAAGAGCGTCCCAAACTGCCACAAAGTCAACTGTTGCACCGTTGTAGAGATATTTTGTAGGAATGCCAAGGTTTTCATTGAATCTTGCAGATTCTGTCTTGAGCACTGCAAACATGTTGGTTGCTCCGCCGTACAACACCTTCCATGCTTTGATTTCATCGGTGTCGCTTTCGCTCACTGCGCCTTTGAGGGTGTTGATGGGAGCTTCGTAGAGATAAATCTTGAAGTCGTCGTTGATGACTTCGCCGTTTTCGTTGGAGAATGCGCCGTCATTGAACTTGACAAATACTGCGTTGGTTGCGTTGATGAATGAGAGTGCTCTCAAATTGCTTGCTCCAGCAAATGCGTCTGTTTCAATGAGAGCAAGGTTGGAGTCTGCGGGCACCGTCACGTTGGTGATATATTGATTGTCAAATGCGCCGGTTGCAATGGTTGTAATCTCTGCGGGGAGTTCAACCACAGCATCTCTGCCACGCTTTGCAATGAGGATTCCGTTGACAACAACAAATCCGTCCTTGACAAAGGTTGTTGCATGGCCGGTTTCAGTTGCGGTGTGGTCATCGTTGATCCACTTGGTGTTGGCAAATGCGTCTGCGCCGATTGATTTAATTTGACCTGCGTCCTCAAAGATGATTGTTTCAACGCGGTGACCTATTGAGAATGCGTTGGGTGCGATGATTGTGACGCCTGCGGGAATTGTGGTGGTTGTCTCTGTGCCTACATAGCGGTAATAGATGTTGCCGAGGCGGAGATATTGACTTTCATCAACATCAAGGGTTGCAGGATCATCTGCAGGGCTGGTTGTGACGTACTTGGTTTGATCAAATGCATCTGATGCCACAAATTCAAGGCCTGCTCCGCCAGTGACGGTTGCAAGGTTTGCACACTTGTAGAATGCGCCCTCGTGGATTTGCTTGACACCTGCGCCAAGGTTGATGGATTCAAGTGATTCAAGGCCAACAAATGCGCCGGGAGCGATTGTTGCAACGCCAGCAACGTCAATGTTGATGCTTGTCACGGTGGGATCGCCAACGTATGCAACAAGCACGTCTCCTATGACAACAAAGTCAGAGCTGTTGACTGCGTTGTAGGTGTTGAGGAACTCTGTTCCACGGAAGGCATCTTCGCCGATGAAAGCAACTGCCCCTTCATCAGAGACCAACACTTCACGGAGGTTGGGACAATATGCAAAGGCGTTTCTGCCAATCTTGGTCAAGTGCTTTGCCTTTGTCAAGTCAACGGAGATGAGGGTCTTGATGTTCATGATTGCGCCCTCGCCGATTTCGCTGACGTAGTATGTGACGTTTTTGAGCTTGACTGTGTCAGGGATTACAATTTCGCTGATTGACGTGTCAATGATGAGGTCAATACGGAGGGTGCCGTCACTCTTGATGGTGTAGTTGAACAGCTTCTCTGCATAGTATGCTTCAATGAGTGTTCCGCCAAGGTCCTCAAGCTTCCACTTGGGATAAAGCACGAGGTCATCGGTGACGGGAGCTGTTGTGTATTGATATTGTGTCTTGTATGAAAGGTCGGTGTACCAGCCGTCAACTGCATAGCATCCCTCGCTCTTGACCAATTGGTCTTGGAGTGTTGCGGGGTCTGCGGAGACAGCAATCATATCGTTTTTGTCACTGCGCACCTTGCATTCGCCGTAGAAATCGCTAAGTTTTGCACCATAAGGGATTCCTGTGAACGTGACAATAAAGGGTTTGAATGCCAAGTTGTCTCTTGTTGCATCGGGGTTGTAGCGGGGATCATCGGGGGAATAACCATTTGCGTATTGGACGTCAATGCCTGTACGAGTCAAACCAACAAGTTGTGCTTCATTGAAGCCGGTTGCAAATTCGCCACCCATAAGAACATATTTTACGGAATATGTGCGGACTGTCCACATTGCATAGAGTGTGAACGCCTCGTTGCCTGCTCTCTTGTTGAAATTCCAGACGGTGCCGTCTGCCTTGCGCCAGCCAGCAAAGGTGTAGCCGTCAATTGTTGCAATGTTGCCAACGTAAGGACGAGGAACAAATCCCTCTCCCTTTTCAACGTTGAATGCCCATGTTCCCTTTGTGGCGTCAAAGCCGGGGAGGACACTGCTGTCTGTGGGTGCCCACGTGTCAACTCCGTCAGGGAGATTGATGTCAAACGTGATGGGCATGATGTTTTCTGTCCAGCCAATCTTGAAGGATGTGTCGCCCTTGACTGTGATTGTGTCGGTTGATGAGGCGTTGTAAGTTTTTCCGCCCACAGTCACGCTGTCAATTGCATATCCGTCTCTTGTGACGGGGAATTGAGCAATAAACTCTGACCAAGTCCAGCTTTGACCATCTTCAACTTTGATGGTTGCCTTGCCTTCCTTGTTGTCGCCAAAGAGTGCGTATCCGCCGTCAAGGTCAAAGGTGAGAGTTGCAAAGGTCAGGAGTGCGTCCTTTGTTTTGAGGTGTACTGCAAATGAGCCAGACACCTTTTGGGTTGCGGTGTTGCCATCTGCATCAGTATATTCTGCGTTGTGCTCAACAAAGAGGAAGAAGTGTCCGCTGAGCTCGCCGTTTTTGCCAAAGTTTTCAAGCTTTTCTCTGCTCTCCTTTGTGAGCATATCCATGCTGAGAGGAGTGCCCTCTCCTGCAAGATATTGCTTTTTGCCGTTGACAACGCACTCATAAGTCACGTGGTACTCAATGTTGGCAATGTCAAACTCATCAATGTAGATGTGTTTGAACACGGAAGGTGCTTGTGTCAAATAGGAGAAGGTCAGATAAACGGGCTTGCCTGTTGTGGGGTCCACAGGAGACACAACCTCTCCACCGCCATCACCAGAGCCACCGTCACCGGATCCTCCGTCACCGGATCCACCGTCACCGGATCCACCGCCTCCACCAATGATTGTGGGAGGGGGAACGTCCTCAATGGGTTCTGCAACAACTTCGCCACAGGCCACGAAAACGCAGGTGAGCATGGTCACCAAAAGGAGTGTGAACAAAATCTTGATAGTCTTTCTCATAATTCGCCTCCGCGCGTGCAATATGCAGGCGCACTTATAACTATACGAATATAATATATCACAACACAACAACCTATGTCAATAGTCGATTTTTCGGCCATTGCCACTATAAGTCAAAATCTGACGTTTTGCCCGAAATTTTACTCAAATCCGCAATATTTTGCAGTAAAAAATTATTTTTTCAACAAAAAAACCACTCAAATGCGTGTTATCCTTAACGGAGAACACGCAATGAATTGCAACCTCGCGGTTGCGTGAATTGAAAGTCAAGCTTTCGTGAATTGCCTGCGGCATGAATTGTGCCTTGCGGCACATTGGTTGCAATTCAATTCATGTGAGCGATGAATAACGTGGCAATTCCGCGAGCAAATCATGGCGAAGCCAATTCATGATGCGTCAGCATCAATTCATTCCCAGAAAAAAAACAGAGCAAGAATATAAGGATTTTCTCCTTGTACTCTTGCTCTTTTTCTGTTGTATAAGGGGTTGGGCTGGTTATTGTTGGTCCCCTCTTTGACGTGCCATTTCTTCAATGGCAAGGGCATACTTTGTGGCAACAAGTTCACGGGCAAAAATCATCCTATACGTGTGCTTGTCGTCATAGATGTCAACAGAGGTGCCGGGGATGTTGGCAATGGTCACGTAGTTCTTGACAGGCATTGAAATGTGCTTGAACTCGTCCTCAACGGGCTCCTTGTCGCAGTTGTCATCAAACACAAGCTCCATGTCCCCAATTTTGTATTCTGTTTCAACGTTTTTAGGCCTATAATCCATTGTGGAATCAAAGGCGATTTCGGTTTTGTCAAGCATCAAATTTCCGCTGGTGACAAACTTATATCCATCCTTGCTTTCATTCTCAATGAAGAGATGTGCGGGATATTCAAGGCAGAAGTCGTCCTCTGCAACTTCAAGTGCGATTTGCTCTCTTTCAAGGTCGTACCACAGGTCAATACGCTCTGGACAGACGCTGTCGCTGGCGGGGTGCAACCCGCCCTTTTTTGAGTATCTAACCGTGTTTTTGCACTTTTCACAAGTGAGGGTGTCTCCCTTTGCTGTGATGGAAAACTCCGCTCCACACTTGGGGCAACGATACAGCAATCTTTCAAGCCCTTCTGCATATCTAAGACCATGGAATCGGGTGCCGTTTTCAAGCTGATAAACGTGCTCGTTGACGTACAACGCATCCTTGATTTTGTCCATGATTTCATCGTTGGTGGCGCTCTTCAGTTCCTCCACGTCAAAGAGCATGTCGCAACGGCTGTCCACTCTGCCTCTGCGGAGAGTGTGAGCCCACTTGGGACGTGTGAGTCCTGCCCCTGTTGTGACAATTGTTGCCACGGGATATCCAAGCCACTTGACAAGCTTTGCAATAGATGAGGGGATGACGCCCGTCTTGCCCTCTGCCGCAACTTTGCCTTCTGGGCAAAGGCACACGGAAATGCCTGCATCAAGATACCTCTTTATGTTTTTGATGCATGAGAAATCTGAGTAGTACTGTTTTTTCAGAATGCAACGATATCCTGTTATCATCTTTGCAAAGAGGGGTGTGGAGTACTTCATGTTTTCTGCCACAACAAAACTCACTCTCTTAAAAAAGAATGCAGATGAAAAAAAGCAGAAATCAAGGGCAGACATATGATTGCACAAAACAAGCATTGGCCCTTTGTTTTTTTGCTGTTGGAACGCCTTTGACTTTTTGTAATGGGCGTTGCACACCACCTTCATAACCACGCAGATGAACAACAAAATGCCGTAGTGTCTTGTTGACCACATAGTCTTTGGGGGCTTGGTAGATTTTTTCTTTTTGGTTTTGGTTTCCATGGTTGTCATATATGAGATTATACTCTATTTTTATGCGGTTGTCATCCCCAATTACCACATTTGACAACTTTTCAATCTTTTAAGCAAAAATCTGGCGTATTACGTCTGCAACAATCTGGTTCAAATGATCAAAGTCCATGGCGTCAACGTAATACTTTTCAATGTCGTTGTGGACAGCCCTTGCAGATTGCAAGTGACCAACCGCACTGGCAACTTCCTCCTCCTCTCTCATTGCCGAATAGCCCACTTGATATCTGTGCTCTCCCTCAAACTGAGTGAGGTCAATGATTCTGTCCGGTTGCACCGACCCCACGTCTTTCACAATGGCAAGGTCATGGACGACAATGCCCTCAAATGCGTCCCCAACAAATCCGTCATAGATTATGGTGTCTGGGGCACACTCTCTTGTCAGCTCGCCAAGGAACAAATGAACTGTCGCACTCTCTCCTTTGAGCAAGCAGACTTCCTTGCAGGCAAGATGATCACAAAAGCCCGTCACGCCATCAGCAGTCACAGCTTTTTGAAAGCGTTCATTGCCCGTCTTGCGCTGTCCGGCACATATGTTTTTCACCTTGATTTCTTCCAACACTCTTCTGGCATATAGGCGCATTTTTTTGATGTCAATCCCATGGATCAACGTTCTTTCAATTTGCTTATAATAGCAGAAAGCAATGTTTAAGTGTTCATATGCGGTTGCAAAACATCGTTTTTTGTCATCAACAAGTTTTTCAATGTGCTTTGCATATGGTGCCATTTTGTGTCTGTCAACACAGTCAAGCAGGTTGACAATGCTCTCTTTGACCACAGGAATTTTGGGCTCTATTGCATGTGGTGAGGTGGCGTCAACCACCACTCTTTCAAGCCCTTTCACATACACTCCGTCAAGGGATGCTGGGTCGCCGGAGCAGTGCCAGCACTCAATGTCATATCCTCTTTTGACACCCTCCTCTGCCACCTTTTTCATCAAAGTGGACTTCCCTGTGCCCGGTCCTCCTTTGAGCAAAACAATGTCGTTCATATCCCTCAAAGCCCTGTCGTACAAGCTGACAAATCCCTTTGCCGTGTTGCTTCCAAGATAGTATCTCTCCATATTCACCTCATTTTATCCTATGAGTTTTGTCCCCTTCTGGCAACAATGATTTGGCAATTTGCATAGGATAGGATATGGAGGAATTATGGCGGAATTTGTTATATATCAAACGGATGAAAGGATGTTTTTTTTGCGAAATGAATTGGGGTTTGCCCCCTCAAAACGCACTCATATATTTGCGCCAAACATAGTGCTTGGTGTCAAAAATCTTGACGGCGTTTTGGAGGGAGATGTTGTCATTGGAGGCAGATTGGATCAAGAGGCCTCGGCTCTTTTAAACTCTATGGACGTGGCCCATCACAACCTTCTTGATGACGAAATATTTCAAGCAGTCAACGCCCGACTGACCGCAGAAGGAGCCATTGGCGTCATCTTGTCACGCTCCTTGATTTCCTTTGAGGATATGAATGCGCTCGTCATAGGATTTGGCCGCACAGGCAGTGCTATGGTGCGCATTTTGAGGGCTCTTGACGTGGGCAAACTGACAGTTGCAACAACTGCTTCAATTCGCCCTGCTCTTGCTTTTGCTGACGCTGTGGTGGGCACAAATGGCTTTGACTTCTCCCAATATGATTTGGTGATCAACACCGTGCCCGAAAGAATAATCGCCGACAATGAGGTGCTCACCTTCAAGGATCACGCCATATACGTTGACCTTGCGTCCAAGCCCGCTCTCAACCTTGACTTTGCCAAATATTTGGGGATTGACGCAGAGATTTATCCTGCTCTGCCCGCCAAAACCGCCCCAAAAAGTGCGGGGAAAGCCATTGCAGATTACGTGAGGAGGACGGTGCTATGAAGATAGGTCTTGGTGTCACAGGGTCATTCTGCACCTTTCATAATCTCCTTGTCGCCCTTCAAGCTATGATTGAAGCCGGCCATGACGTCATCCCTGTTTTCAGCTTCAATGTAAGTGACCTTGACACCCGTTTTTTCAAGGCCAAGGACTTTGAGGGTGAGATTGTGCGCCTCACGGGCAAGCGCCCCATAAAGACCATTGTAGAGGCCGAGCCAATGGGCACGTCAAAAGGTGTTGACCTTATGCTTGTTGCACCTTGCACGGGCAATACGCTGTCCAAAATCGCCCACGGCATAACTGACACCCCCGTCACAATGGCGGTGAAAGCAACTCTAAGAAACAACAAGCCCGTTGTGCTGTCTGTCAGCTCAAATGATGCCTTGGGCGCAAATGCCCGAAACATAGGCGCCCTTCTCAACACAAAAAACTTGTTTTTTGTGCCATTTGGGCAGGACTCTCCCAAAGGCAAGCCAAACAGTTTGATTGCAGACACTTCTCTCATATTGCCCACCTGCGAAAAGGCCATTGAGGGCAAGCAAATACAACCAATTTTCTTGTAAGCTTTGATGCTGTACCACAGCCGGAAACTCATCTTTCACTTGAAAGCCGGCAAATGACTTGGGTTATGCACAACCATGTCACAACATCAAACATACAACCATAGCACAGCACTACACAAACAACGTACAGTTGTATGAAAATTAGCCAACGCCCTAAATCATGTTGATTTGGGGCATAAAAAAATCCACTCTTACGAGTGGACTTTTTTAGGTTAATTCAGTTCTTATTTTGCATCTTTGACGCCTTGTTCTGTGCCAACGATGACAACTTTGCCTGAAAGTTCAACATGGTCACCTTCGCCGTCCATTGCTTCTGCAAATGCTTTTGCATCGTCTGCATTGTCAAATCCGACAACCATTACCATATCTGAATCCAAGAGATTGTTCAATTTGATGCCAACGACAACCCATTTGACGCCTTCTGCGTCTGCTTCTTCTGCTGCGTCGTCACCGGTGAACTTTTCAACCATGTAGCCTGCTTTTTCAAGTTTCTTTGCATAGCTGTCTGCATTACATGCGACAAGGCAAATGCCGAGGATTGCAACGATACATACGATTGCGATGATGCTGATAACTTTTTTGTTCATAGTATCCCTCCAAGGATTTATTTTTAATATACATATATTTTAGCACTTTAACACACTAAAGTCAATAATAAAAATGATTTAATTGTTAATTTTTTTAATGATTCTTGCAAGAATCTACGTGATGATAGGATCACAAAAATAACAAAAAAAACAGCAGAGAACCTTTTAAAAGCCCTGTTTTTCACGTTTTTAAATAAAATACAAATTTTCCTTTGTTCGCAAAACAGACTACAACTTTGATCAACACAAAATGGCTGGTTACAACAGCAAACTGCACTATCAAAATATGGCTTTCAAGCAATCAACTGCGTTCAACTCAACGTCTGCAAAGTGCTTGTTGCATTCAACGTCAATAGACAGCTCAGAGATAGGCAAAAAAATGCAACAAAAAAACCACTCTGTTGAGTGGTTCTTTTGTTTGGAAACCGGCATCGACTTATCCTCCCGGGCCGTGTCCAGCCAAGTACTTTTAGCGCAGGTGAGCTTAACTTCTGTGTTCGGTATGGGAACAGGTGGGACCTCACCGCTTCAAACACCGGTTATG
>JAFVYE010000111.1 GCA_017500745.1 Clostridia bacterium
ACGCCTGCTTCAAGGGCTTTTCTTGCGTCGTCGCCGTATTTGAATTGCTTTGCCATAATATCCTCCTATTCAACAACTGCGAGAATGTCTGTTTGACGGATGATTGTCACGTCCTTGCCGTCAAGTTTGAACTCGCTTCCTGCATACTTGCTGTACACAACCTTATCCCCCACTTTGACCACCATTTCGGTGTCCTCTGTGCCGGGGCCAACTGCTATAACTTCTGCAAGTTGGGGCTTCTCTTGGGCAGAGCCGGGGAGCACGATTCCGCTTGCAGTCTTTTCTTCTGATTCAATTGCCTTGATAACCACTTTGTCAAACAAGGGTCTGAGTGTCATAATATATGCCTCCAATATTGTTTTTACGATTTTGGCACTCTCCGTGCCTGTCTGCTAACATTCTATAACCCACTTTGCCAAAAGTCAATACTTTGTGCCAAAAACTTTTGCAATTTAATGATTTTTAATGGAAAAGATTGTTGAAGCAAGTCTTATTATATGATATTATATAAAAAATGACAATACATTACAAAAAATAGATTTGCCGAGTTTGGCTTTTTGTAATAACCTTGGAGGCAGTTATGGACAAATGGGATAAAAGGTTTATGGAAATGGCAGAGGTGGTGTCCTCTTGGACAAGTTGTGCTCGCAAAGGCCGTGCAATAGGTGCAGTCATTGTCAAGGACAAGCGCATCCTCACCACTGGCTACAACGGAGCACCCGCAGGCATCATGAGTTGCCGTGACAAGGGATATTGCATGCGTGACCAACTTGGCATCCAAAGTGGCACTCAACAAGAAAAGTGCTTTGCAGTCCACGCAGAACAAAACGCAATCGCACAAGCAGCAAAGCTTGGTGTGTCCGTTGACGGCGCAACAATGTACGTCACCCATCAACCCTGCACCATCTGCACCCGCATCATCATCAACAGCGGAATCAAGCGCATTGTCTACAAGCACCCCTATCCCGACAAATTCTCCGTTGAACTCCTTGAAGAAGCCGGCGTAGAACTGATCAAGTTTGAGGAATAAGAACACAATTTTCAAAAATAAAACCCACACCACACACCACACTCTTGCAGAAGAAAGTGGTGTGTTTTTTTATTTTCCAAAATCAATTTTTAAATAGTGTAAGTCAAAATAAAAAATACGCTTGACATGGGCATATCATTATATATATAATGCTATTAACAATTTGTTTAGTTTGCCTAAACTTTTGCCTTAAAATTGCGAAACCTTGTAAACGATTCGTAATTTTTGCCTAAACTGGCATAAAAGTTTATATATACTAAACGATTGGAGGGTATTATGGAACTTGGAATAAAAATCAAAAGACTACGCCTTCAAAACAATCTTACTCAGGAGGAACTTGCTGACCGTTGCGAGTTGACAAAGGGATATATCTCTCAGCTTGAAAACGAACTCACTTCCCCCTCAATCCAAACTCTTGAAGACATTTTGAACGCTCTCGGCACAACCTTTGCCGAGTTTTTCCGTGATGAAAAGGAGGAGAAAATTGTTTTCACAGACTCCGACTTCATTGAAAAAATCGCTGAAGGACACAAGATTGAGTGGCTTGTGCCCAACGCACAAAAAAACGAGATGGAACCCATCCGTGTCACCATTGACCCTCACAGCTCTCTCAGCGAGGATATGCCTCACGAGGGCGAGGAGTTTGGCTACGTAATAAGTGGCAGAGTGCATCTGCATCTTGGCAACAACACTCAAATTGTAAAAAAGGGCGAGGCATTCTACTTCTCTGCAGGCAAGATGCACAAGCTTGAAAACCGCACCGCCGAAAAGGCAGTTGTACTTTGGGTGGCATCACCCCCTACTTTTTAAAAAATAATTTATATACACCCGACAAATGAGGTAAACCATGGCAACAAGCAATGAAATCATCATTCAAGTCAAAAACGTCACAAAGGCATACGGCAACAAAGAGGCCGTAAAGAACGCAAGTCTTGTCATCAAGCGCGGTGAGTTTGTCACTTTGCTGGGCCCTTCCGGCTGTGGCAAAACCACCACACTCCGCATGATCGCTGGCTTTGAAATGCCCACAAGTGGACGCATCATTTTCAACGGCGAGGACATCACCGACACCCCTCCTCACCTCAGAAAAGTCAACACCGTGTTCCAAAAATACGCTCTCTTTCCCCACCTCAACGTTTTCAACAACGTTGCTTTTGGCCTCAAACTCAAAGTTATCCCCAACGGCACGAAGGTCAACAGAAAGGGCGAAACCGTGGAGCTTTTCCGCAAATACACCAAGGCGGAAATCAAAGAAAAAGTCAACGGCGCACTCAAAATGGTTGACCTTGAGGACTACGGTCACAGAAACGTGTCCTCTCTGTCAGGTGGACAACAACAACGTGTTGCAATTGCTCGTGCACTTGTCAACGAGCCCGAAGTTTTGCTCCTTGACGAGCCCCTTGGTGCACTTGACCTCAAGATGCGCAAGGACATGCAACTTGAATTGATGAACATGCACGAAAAGCTGGGCATCACCTTCATCTACGTCACCCACGATCAAGAAGAAGCCCTCACCATGTCAGACAAAATCGTCATCATGCGTGACGGTGTAATTCAACAAATCGCATCCCCCGAAAAGATTTATGACGAGCCCGCCAACGCCTTTGTTGCAGACTTCATTGGCGAAAGCACCATCCTCTCTGGCGTCATGCTTGAGGACTACATGGTGCAGTTCTGCGACACGGTGTTTGAGTGCGTTGACAAGGGCTTCAAGCGTAATGAGCCCATTGACGTCATCATCCGTCCCGAAGACCTCAAAATACGCGAACCCAAGGATAAAGACACCATTTTGACTGCAGAAGTCCTTTCTTGTGTATTCAAAGGCGATCACTATCAAGTCACGGTCATTGCTGGTGGCAACGAACTTATTGCCCACGACACCGCATCATACGAGGTGGGCGAAACCGTTGGACTTTACATCAAACCCTTTGACCTACACATCATGCGCAAGGCACGCATCATCAACGAAATTGACACCGAAATGGCAGATGAAAACTTGGTGTACATCTCCGGTGGCCAGTTTGAGTGCAACTCAAATCTCCCTGCAGGCACTCCTGTCAAAGTGTCCGTTGACTTTGATGACGTAGAAATCACAGATGACGCTGATGACGGTGTCATTGGTGCAACCGTTGTGAGCAGCATCTACAAAGGAAGCTACTATCAATGCATCGTCCGCACAGACGACTACTACGACTTCTTTGTTGACACCGATGACGATTGGCTCAAAGGCGACCGTGTTGGCATCAAGATTGCCAAGGACAAAATCATCGTTGAGGAGCGTGAGGTCATTGACGAGGACGAGGTCATTGAAATCCCCGAAGTCGTCGTTGACGAAGTTGACCCCGAACTCAGCGAGCAACTTGCAGAAGAAATCAAAACCGAAGTCATTGAGCAAGCCATTGAAGAGGATATGGACGTCGTCTATTGTGGCGAAGTCATGGACGTGGAAACACTTGAAGCAGAACTCAAGGAGGACTGAGTGTAGTGAAACAATTTCTCAAAAAATTTCACGTGACAAAGAGAGTGTTCAGTTATCCTTATATACTGTTCATGCTTCTTTTTGTCATCGTGCCCCTCGTTATGATATTCGCCTATGCGTTTATGGACAACGATCACAACTTCACCTTTGAGAACTTCAAGATTTTTTTCACCTCTCAAAGCTCGTTGTACGTGCTGGGCAACTCACTCTTTGTGGGCGTTGTCACCACAGTGATTTGCCTTGTGCTTGGCTATCCCGTGGCGTATATCCTTTCAAAAAGCAAAAATAGTGGCAAGGTTATGGTGCTCCTCTTTGTGCTTCCTATGTGGGTCAACTTCCTCATCCGCACCCTTGCAACAAAGGCAATCTTCCTTGCAATTGGAGTTGAACTTGGCATGGGCACGGTGCTCTTTGGCATGGTGTACAACTATCTGCCCTTTATGATTCTGCCCCTCCACACCTCAATCTGCTCCATTGACAAGAGCTATATTGAGGCCGCAAAGGACCTTGGGGCTGACGGAAGCACGGTTTTTCTCAAAACAATACTTCCCCTCTCCAAGAGTGGCATAATGTCTGGCATCACAATGGTGTTTATCCCCACCATTTCAACCTTTGCAATTTCACAACTGCTGTCAAACGGCAAAATATTCCTTTTTGGTGATTCTATTGAACTCAAATTCTCACAAGACATGTACGGCGTGGGTGCAGTTATGTCCCTTGTCATGCTTGCATTTGTGTTGATTTCAAGCTTCGTCATGAACCACTACAACAAAAACAGCGTAAGCGTGGGGAGGTCGTTATGGTAAAAAAGATTTTTGAAAAAAGCTATCTCCTCATCATACTTGCCATGTTGTACGCGCCCATCATCTTCATCATCGTGTACTCATTCTCTGGTTCATCCAACTTCAACTTTAAGGACGGATTTACCTTTGCAAGTTACGAGGCAATCTTCACTTCTGACAAATCGGCATCTTTGTGGGAAGCCGTGGGCAACACCTTCCTCATTGCATCCGTGTCGTCCGTGTGCGCAACCATAATGGGCACCTTTGCTTCCATCGGCATATTTGCTCTTGGCAAGCGCATCAGACGTCCCGTTGAAGCGGTCAACCAATTTCCTATCATCAACAGCGAAATTGTCATGGCCGTGTCCTTTATGATATTCTTTGTCACCTGCCGTTTTGCAGAAGGATATGCAAGACTGATCATTGCACACATAGCATTCTGCACTCCTTACGTTGTCCTCTCTGTTCTTCCCAAATTGGAAAGTCTTGATCCCAACGTATACGAGGCGGCCCTTGACCTTGGCGCAAATCCCTTTAAGGCAATGATGAAGGTCATCTTCCCCATCATTTCTCCTGCAATCGTGTCGGGATTTGTGATGGCATTCACCATTTCTCTTGATGACTTCATCATCACTCAAATTAACAAAGGCGCTGCCACCGGCATTGACACCCTGTCCACTTACATCTATTCAGACGCACGTGTGCAAGGTCTTGAGCCCTTCTGGTACGCAATGTTCTCAATCATCTTTGTCCTTGTCCTCGGCATCATCTTGGTTGTCAATATGGCAAAAATGAGAAAACAAAAAAAGGAGGCGTTGAAAAATGGCATCTAAAAGATTTATCGCCCTTGTCACACTCCTTGTGATTGTCATATTTGCATTTTCTGTGGTGCTCTCTGCCTGCAACAATGAAGGCGAACAAAGCATTGTTGAAACCCTTGTTGTTTACAACTGGGAGGACTACATTGATGAAAGCGAAGAAACAAGCCGTATTGACGCCTTTGTGGAGTACTACAAGGCGGTCACCGGCCGAGATATCAACGTGGTGTACTCCACCTTTGACACCAACGAAACTATGATGACAAAGGTGCTCAACAACGACGCCAACTCCGTTGACCTCATCTGCCCAAGCGAATACGCCATCCAAAAACTTATGGCAAATGGTCGCCTTGCCAACATATCAGACCTTGTCAATGAGTACAAGGACGTGGTGCCTTTCCAAAACCTTGCAAACGGCACAATGTCCAACACAGAGGCAACCTTTGTGAACGCAATCAACAGAGAGTTTTCATCTGTTTCAACAGGGGACGGCACAGGCAATATGACCGACTATATGGTGCCATATATGATGGGCACAATCGGCATACTTTACAACGTAAAGTACGTCACCGCAGAGGACCTCGCTTCTGGCTGGGGTATGCTTTGGAATGCCTCTGGCAGTGAATTGCTTGAAAACAAAATCCTTGTCAAAGACTCCGTCCGTGACACCTATGCGGCTGCAGTGATGTATATGCGAGAATACGGCCTTCTCCCCGCTGGATATGAGGATATGCCCATTGCAGACCTCATCAACTGCACGGACGACGCAATGCTTGATGCAGCCAAAAACGTGCTCACCGCTCAAAGAGAACATATCTCTGGCTACGAAGTTGACTTTGGCAAAGATGATATGCTCAACGAAATCGTGTACGTTGACTTGGCTTGGTCCGGAGATGCCCTCTGGGCAATTGAGGAAAGCTACAACGAAGATGAGGTCTATCTCAATCCCCGCACAGGCGAGTACGACAACTATATGCTTGACTACTACGTGCCCGTGGATGAGGACGGCAACGCCACCGGCAACATCTGGTTTGACGGCTGGGTCATCCCTCAAAACGCCCCCAACAAGCTTGCCGCACTCATGTTCATTGACTTCATGAATATGCCCGAAAACGCCATCTACAACAGCATCTACATCGGCTATACATCGGCTGTGTCCCGTGAAAAGATGATGTACACCTACGTTGGCACAGGTGGCATGTTTGACCTTGTGGACGGCGAATACGTATATAGTGAAGGCGGTGCGTACACCATCAATGAGGACGTCTACTCCGCCCTCGTGGACAGCGAATATGCCCTCAGCCCCGAAGATAACGATGGCGAATACGACTTCAGCTTCTTTGAAGATGACCGTCGCTATCCCACGGAGACCTCACAGCTGGGCGTCATGCGTGACTTTGGCGACAGACAAAAGAACGCCGTCACCATGTGGGAAAACGCAAAAACAGGCGCAGACGTGCCTTGGGCACTCATTTGGTGCTCTGTGGCAATCCTCGGCGGTGGACTTATCTTTGTCACATTCTACTTTGTCAAAAACACCTTGAAGCGCAAACCTCGCAAAATAAAGACAGAGGAATGATTCCACTACAAAATCTACCATATAATCAAAAACGCACTCTTTGAGTGCGTTTTTTTGTTTTAGACAACCATGCAGTTATCTCATCAACGATATGGTTAATTCTGTGGATATTGACAACAACTGTTCCTTTTTGATAAAATACAAAAAAGCGTAAAAAGGAGGCCAACTATGATCCTTCAACTTCAACAAAAATATTTTACAATCGGTGGTGACAAGTTCAACATCACCGATGAAAACGGCACACCTGTCTATCAAGCAAAAGAAATCTTTTTCAAATTGAGAGGCAACGCCCATCTGTATGATGTGCAAGGCAATGAAATCTGCTTTATGGAAGCAAAGATTTTGTCTTGGTTTGGTCAATACAACATCTGGGCAAGAGAGGGTGACACCACTCCTCTCGGCATTTTCAAAGGCACGTTTTATCCCGTGCCATTTGTAAAGAGATGGCGCCTTGACTACATGGGCAAAAAGTTTGTTGTCAAATGCGGTCCTTACAACTGCAAAGTTTTCCCCTCTGACGACAATTGGAAGTACGACAAAAAGCACATGGCAGGGCACATTCACAAACGCCTGCTGAAAATACGTGACACCTACAAGATGGACTTTGATGAAAGCGCTCTCCCCCCTCAAATCGCTGCGATAATCACCCTTTGGTTTGACACCGCCTTCCACAACAACCAACACTAATGATACAATATCCAACAAAATATTAAAAACGCACTCATTTGAGTGCGTTTTGTTTTGTCCGTTTATTATTTTACGTTACGTTTTGCATTATTTCTCTTCGGTGGGCATAACCATCTTTTCGGGTTTTAGGTCCTTTACACGCCTTCTCAAAAATGGGTGCATCAGGTTTTCGTTGAGCTCACGGAGAGGATTCAAAACAAAGTCACGATTGTGGGTGTCGGGGTGAGGGATGGCAAGGTCGGTTTCATCCATCACTACGTTGTCGTAGAACAGGATGTCTACGTCAAGGGTGCGGTTGCCCCAGCGCACTCCCCGTACTCTGTCCCCTGCTTGCTCAATGCTGTGCACCACGTCAAGAAGCTGGCGAGGGGTGTACAACGTCCTTGCCTCAACGGCGCTGTTGACAAACACCATATCTGCCACTCCCCCATAGGGCTCACTCTCAACACGAGTGCTTTCACGGATGTCCTTGAAGTTGTCGTCCTCCTTCATCATGTTGATGGCAAGGTCAAGATAGCCGTGTCTATCTCCAAGGTTGGAGCCCAATCCAAGATACACTCTATGCCATGCAATTTCGGTTGAAACACCAACGTAGTCAAACACTCCTTTCATGGGTGCGTCTGGCTTTTTAACCGTCACCTTGACTGCCGTAAGCACGGGAAAGGTCAAGATGATTTTCTTTGCAAGACGGACGGCGATTGTTTCAATGAGATCAAAGCTGTTTTCGCCAATAAAGGACTTTATCACCTTGCAAACGGCAGAATAACTGGCTGTTTTGTCAAGATCATCACTTTTTGACGCAAGTGAAAAATCTGTTTCAAGCTCACATGAAATCAAAAATCTTTGGGGGTTGATCTTCTCCTCCGGATTGACTCCGTGGAGTGCAACAACTTCGTAGTTTTCAATGATAATTTTGTCCATAGTCATCCCAAGTCAATTGTCAATTTGTTTTCCTTTACGTCATGCACCCGCACAAAAAGTATCTTTTGCTTTACTGCAAGGCGAGTGGTGTCCAGCGTGGCTGACAACCGTCCTTCCACCTCTCCACCCAAAAATGATTTGCGGGATGCACCAAGCAACAACGGATATCCAAGAGTGTCAAGGCGATTGTATCTTTGAAGAAGCTCTCTGTCCTCGTTGTGATTGAGGTTGAACCCAATGCCTCCGTCAAGGATGATTTTGTTTTTGTCCACTCCCGCACGGAGCAGAGTGTCGGTGGCACGCATGAGCCCCAGCTCCTTGTCAAGCCACATGTCAGGATTTTTGCTGCCTCTGCGGTTGTGCATGACGCATATAGATGCGCCGTATTCGGCAACCACCTCTGCCATAAATTTGTCCCCAAGACAACTGACGTCATTGATCATGTCTGCCCCAAGTGCCAACGCCTCTTCTGCCACACTGCTGTAAAAGGTGTCAACCGATATTATTGCATCGGGCAACTCCCCTTTTATCCTTTCAATGACGGGAAGCACCCTTGAGGCCTCCTCAATTTCGCTTATTCTTACTGCATTTGGGGCTGTTGACTGGCCCCCAACGTCAATGATTTCTGCTCCGTCAACAAGCATCTTCTCTGCACGAGCAACCTCATCATCAAAGATTCTGCTCAAAGCAAAAAAGGACGTGTCGTTGGCGTTCAAGATGCCCATCACGTGAGTGCCACTTTCAAATGTTTTGTCCCTGACAACAAATTTCATATCCCTTTGAGTTCAACGTTGTGCAATTTCACTTTGCAAAGAGCAAGTCAAGCACATAGGACGGAACTTCGCCACGCAGGGCGTAGGTCACAGTCTTTGCTCCCACCTTTTTGACGCCTCTTGCGGTCATGCAAGTGTGCTCTCCCTCAACCACAACTGCCACTCCCTTTGGAGAGAGATGCTCCATTATGGCGTCTGCAATTTGATTGTTCATGCGTTCTTGCAGTTGAAGTCGTTTGGCGTAGACGTCAACTGTGCGGGCAAGCTTTGATATGCCCACCACTTTTCCGTTGGGGACGTATGCAATGTGCACCTTTCCAAAGAAGGGCATCAAGTGATGCTCACAGGTGGATGAAAAGTCAATGTCCTTTTCAATGACAACGTCACTGCCCTCTTCCTCAAAGGTTCTGCCAAGATGAATTGCAGGGTTGTCGTTGTAACCATGGAGGGTTTCCTCATACATCCTTGCCACACGGCTTGGGGTGTCCACAAGCCCCTCACGTGACGTGTCCTCCCCAAGAGCTTCAAGCAGTTCCTTCACCGCCTTTTCAATTCTATTTGAATCCATGAGTGTTAACCCCCAAATCTTTGAATAGTGTCAATGACCCCGTAAGAACAATGATATCCCCATAGAAGTCGCCAATTGCTTGTTGCACGCCAAGAGCCACCAAAGGATAGGGTGTTGCGCCAAATCCTTGTGACTCAAACTCTTTTGCCAAATCCTCTGCAGACAATGCACGAGGGCTTGATGGCGTCACCGTTGACACCTTGTTGGCAATGGGTCCAAGCACCCTCACCATTTCCTTGTAGTCCTTGTCTTTGAGGACGCCCATGACAAGATGTATACGCATGCCACCAAAGTATCTTTGAAGTGATTTTGCAAGCACTTCTGCCCCTTGAGGATTGTGTCCTCCATCCAAAACAAGCAGTTTATGATGCGGAATTATCAGGTTAAACCTGCAGTTGTGTGAACCAATGATTTCAAACCTTGCTCCCCACTTGGCTTCTGCAAGACCAAATTTGAGCTGGTCCAAGGTGACTGATATGCCTTTGTCGCCAAGGGCACTTACGGCCTCAATGGCAAGGGATGCGTTGACAAGTTGATGCTCGCCAAGGAGCCCAATTGTATATCTTTCCCCTTTGTACTCAAAGGTTTGTCCCTCAATGTCCTCGGCAATGAGTTCTGCTTGTCCTGTCACAGTAAGCACCCCTCCAACCTTCTTGACTTTGGCACGGATTACGTCCATAACCTCTTTGGGTTGAGGGCAAGTGATGGCGTCCTTCGTGATGATGTCTGCCTTTTCTCCTGCAATCTCTTGGAGGGTGTTGCCAAGATAGTCGCAATGATCAAGCCCTATGGTTGTGATGATGGACAGCAGTTTGTTTTCAACTGCGTTGGTTGCGTCCCATCTTCCGCCAAGACCTGTTTCAAGGATGACAATTTCACACCCCTCCTCTTTGAAGCAAAGGAGGGCCGCCGCCGTTTCAATTTCAAAGGCGGTGGGTGTGAAGGGAGGCAGGTTTTCATCTCTACGCCTTGCTTGTTCTCTCTCAATGGTGTCACGAAGGATGGTAAAATATTTGGCAACAAGCCCCCCTGTCAAAGGAGAGCCGTTGAGCAAAAATCTCTCGTTGTAGTCAAACACAGAGGGGGAGTTGAAAGTGCCCACTTTTTTCATTGCAGAAACAAGCACCGCGGTGAGATATGCCGTCACCGAGCCCTTTCCGTTGGTGCCTGCCACGTGCACTATGTTGAGGTCTTTGTCGGGAGAGCCCAAAAGATTGAGCAGTTCTCTTTCACGTTCCAAGCCAAAGTCCGTGCCTGCTCTTTCAATGTTGGAAATCCAATTGATAGCGTCTTTATAAAACAAAAAAAACACCTCCAAAGGAAGTGCCATATCCGGCGAAGCGGGAGCGAAAATTGCACCGCAAGCATTTCTGCTTTTCGTCCGTGGACACCCCCCGTTCCATCGGCACTTGACGCGCAAAGTTCTACACTTCCTGAAATTGTTTGGTTTGTGACATCATTATAGCACCCTATCCTCGCTAAATCAACAATAATATGAAATATTACGTTTTTATGTTGACGCCAACATTGCCTATTGATTTGCTCTCCCCCGTGGTGTATAATGATATATATCAATTTTTAGGAGCAAATTATGTTCAACACTACTTTATCCGCTTTCCAAGCAGGGTTCAATCCGGATAGCTGGGTGATGTATCTGATGTATGGTCTCATCGTGGCCTTTGTGTCCATTGAGGCGATATATTATCTTGTCAAGTCAATCCGCCGTGCAAAAAAAATCGGAATGGATATGGGCAAAATCAAGAAAGTGATCACCACCTCCGCCACCTTCTCCGTGCTTCCTGCAATCGGCATTGGCATCGGCGTTGTCACTTTGGTTGGAGCAATTGGCATTGCTTTGCCCGCAATCCGACTTTCTGTGGTTGGCTCATTGCAATACGAAACACAGGTTGCAGACGCAGCCGCCAGCGCAATGGCAGGCAGTATGGCTCAACTCATGAAAGATGGCGTCACTCCCAAGGCATTTGTCACCATTGCGTTTATGATGACAATCGCAATCATTTGGGGATGTTTGTTTGTGGTGCTCTTCTACAAGCGCCTCCAACCAAAACTTTCAAAGCTTGGCAAAAAGGATTTGTCCGCATCAAAGACGTCCAACAAGTTTGTTGATGAAAAAAAGATCAACATTGGCGACCTTGCCTTCCAGATTGCCTTCATCGGCATGATCATTGCATATCTGTCCATGGCAATCTCCACCGTGTTTGGCACAACCAAGCTTGATGACGGAAGCACTTTCCAAAATATGTACACCACCTACGGCTACTACAACCTCATCGCAGTTGTGGTTGCGGCAGGATGTATGATTGGTTTTGACGCTCTTGTCAGCAAATTGGGCTGGAAGTGGCTTGACTCATTCTCAACCGCATTCAGCATGATCATTGCAATGATTGTGGTGGCTGTCATCGCATACTTTGCTCAAGTCAACGGATGGGACCCCACTCTCAACGTTGCCCAGACTGCACAAAGTGCATGTCTTATTGTTTAGGAGGTGCGCTATG
>JAFVYE010000112.1 GCA_017500745.1 Clostridia bacterium
AGAGGTTGTCATCCGCTCACCTCTTGATGCCTTCAACTACGGCATTGGCATGATTCACCAACACTTCAAGTTGGTGGACCTTTTCACCGCTTGCGACAATATCATCCTTGGCGAAAAGCACAAGTTTGACTTTAAGGGCGCAGTGGAAAAAATCAAAGCAGAAAACGATGGCACCGACAAGGGCAAATTCCTCACGGTGCTCAAATATATGGCATTGCCTTTTGTGGCAGGTTTTGACAAGGCCAAGTTTAACGTTCTCGGCAGAAAGAGAGCAAAGAAACTGCAAGAGGAAGTTGACAAATACGGCTTCCAACTTGACTTGTCAAGAAAGGTCTATGACCTTTCTGTCAGCGAAAAGCAGACTGTTGAAATCATCAAAGTTCTTTATCGTGGGGCAGAAATCCTCATCCTTGACGAGCCCACCGCAGTGCTCACTCCTCAAGAAATTGAAAAACTCTTTGACGTGCTCCGCAAGATGAGAGAGGACGGCAAGTCAATCATCATCATAACCCACAAACTCAACGAGGTTATGGCAATCAGCGACCGTGTGGCAATCCTCAGAAAAGGGGAGCATATCGCAACCGTAACCACCGCAGAAACCAGCGAGAAAGAATTGACCGAAATGATGGTGGGCGAAAAGGTTGAGCTTGACATCCATCGCAGTGAGCCCTTGTCACAAATTCCTCGCCTCATGGTTGAAGGCCTCACTCTCAAAAACATGGAAGGATATTACGCCCTCAAGGACGTCACCTTTACAGCAAGAGCAGGAGAAATCTTTGGCATCGCAGGCATTGCAGGAAGCGGTCAAAGAGAACTCCTTGAAACCATCGCAGGGCTTCACAGACCTGAGCACGGCGACATCTACTATGTTGACCCTGATGATGACGACAACGAAATTGACCTCAAAAAGAAAACTCCCGCTCAAATCAGAGAGCTGGGTGTCCGCCTTTCATTTGTCCCCGAAGATAGACTTGGCATGGGCCTTGTTGGCAATATGGACCTGACCGACAACGTGATGCTCCGTTCCTACGGCAAGGGACATCCTCTCTTCCTTGACAGAAAGAGCCCCAGAAAAGTGGCACAAGACATCGTTGATGAACTTTCTGTGGCAACACCTTCTATCAAAACTCCCGTCCGCCGTCTTTCTGGTGGCAACATCCAAAAAGTCCTTGTGGGCAGAGAAATTGCATCAGCACCCACGGTGTTTATGGCAGCATATCCCGTCAGAGGGCTTGACATTGGCGCATCATACACCATTTACAACCTTTTGAACGCACAAAAAGAGAAGGGCGTGTCCGTCATCTTTGTTGGCGAGGACCTTGACGTTCTTCTTGCCCTCTGCGACAGAATTATGGTGCTCTGTGATGGTCAAGTCAGCGGCATTGTTGATGCCCGCACCGCAACCAAAGAAGAAATCGGCTATATGATGACTTCAGTTGATGGAAAAAACAAATCACAATCAGAAGAAATGGGGGAAACTGACAATGACTAAGTTTAAGTTTGAACCTATGTTCCACCTTGCAAAGCGCACTGATATGGATTGGAAAAAGGCATGGGGCATCCGAGTTGGTGCTTTTGTCCTTTCAATCTTGGTTTGCGCCATTGTTTCAACCTTTATCTCTGACAGAAGTTTTGGATTTTTCTTTGAAAACTTCTTCAAGGCATTCAACACCCCTCAAAAGTTGTGGAACTTCTTCCACGACACAGCAATCCTCCTCATCATTGCTCTGGCTGTGACACCTTGCTTTAAGATGCGCTTCTGGAACATTGGTGGCGAAGGACAAATCTTGATGGGTGCCCTTGGCTCTGCCGTCATCATCAACTTTATGGGTGGCAAACATGCAGATGCTGGCGTCATCATCCTTTCTTTGATGCTGTCAATTGCATTTGGCATGGCATGGGCGGTGATCCCTGCGCTGTTCAAGGCAAAGTGGAACACCAATGAAACCCTCCTCACTCTCATGATGAACTACATCTCCGTGTGCATCGTTGACTTTTTCATCAAAAGCGAGGCATCATCGGGCACAGGCACAATGTCCTTTGACAAGGGCATAGTTGAGCCCATTGCAGGCAACGAATTTATTTTGAAAATCATCCTTGTGGCAATTGTCACAGGATTTATGATTGTGTACCTCAAGTACTCAAAGCACGGCTATGAACTTGCAGTTGTTGGCGAAAGTGAAAAGACCGCAAGATACATCGGCATCAACACAAAGAAAGTCATCATCCGCACCCTCATCCTTTGTGGAGCAATCTGCGGACTCATTGGCTTTATGCTTGTGAGTGCAACCAACCATTCAATCAGCAGTGTTTCCACCGTTGGTGGAAAGGGCTTCACAGGGGTTTTGGTGTCTTGGCTTGGACACTTCAATCCCTTGGCAATGCTCCTTTGCTCATTCCTTGTTGTGTTCATCACAAGAGGCGCAACTCAAGTGTCAACCTATGCACGTCTTGGCGCATCATATCCCAATATGATGACAGGCATTTTCTTCTTCTTCATCATTGCAACAGAGTTCTTCATCAACTACAAGATTCTCTCAACACACCACTTCAAGAAGAAAAACGTGCTTTCAGATGATCAAGATGCAACAGAGGAGGCAGAAACTCCTGCAGAAACAGACAGCGAAGCAACAGACGGAGTAGAGTCCGCCACACTTGCTCTTGAAAATACAAAGGAGGTGGAATAGTATGTTTGTCACACTCATGACTCAAGCAATCAGATTTGGCATAGTGTTCCTTTACGGCTCAACTGGTGAAACCATTGTTGAAAAGTCCGGCCACCTCAACCTTGGCATCCCCGGCATCATGTGTATGGGTGCAATTGGCGGATGTATGGGCGCAAACATCGCAACCAAAGCAGGAGCAGGTGCATTTGCCACCGTCCTTGCCACAATCTTCTTTGCAATGCTCCTTGCAGGCCTTATGGGAGCTTTGTACGGATTCTTTACAATCACTCTGCGTTGCAACCAAAACGTCACAGGGCTCACAATCACCACCTTTGGCGCAGGCACGTTGGGCTTCTGGGGATCAATGATGGGCAGAGAAGGCACCACCTTCTTTGAAGCAAGCAAAGTGTTTACATCCCCCATGTTTGGAGAGGTTGGCGACAACTGGTTCTCAACCATATTCCTCTCACACGGCGTTCTTGTCTATGTTGGCATAATCATTGCAGTCATCGTTGCAGTTGTGCTCAAGCACACCCGCACCGGCTTGTCCTTGACCGCTGTTGGCGAAAACCCCGCAGCAGCAGACGCAGCAGGCATCAAGGTCATCAAGTACAAGTACGTTGCTTGCATCTTGGGCGCAGCAATCTCTGGCATTGGCGGAGCATTCTATCTGCTTGACTGCACCCGTGGTTCACTTGAATACGTCATTGAAGCAATGGGTTGGCTGGCAGTTGCCCTCGTCATATTCTCATTGTGGCGCCCCAACATCGGCATCTTTGGCTCATTCATCTTTGGTCTTATGTACATCTTGCCCAACTACGTTGAAGGTGTTGGCTTTGCAGAAAAAGAAATTTTGAAGATAGTGCCTTACGCAGTGACAGCACTTGTGCTCATCATCATCTCCTTCTTCAACAAAAAGGAAACACAACCTCCCGAAAGCTTGGGCGTCAACTATTTCAGAGAAGAGCGATAGGCAAACGAGGGTATTGGCTCGCTCTGTTTTGTCAGAGAAGAGCACACAAGAAAAAGTTCACAAAGCAAAAAACGCCGTTTAAAACGGCGTTTTTGTCATTTTATAGGTTATTGTGCGGAGGATAAAATCAGGAGTATTGCTTGCGGATTGCCTCTGCAACCACCTTTGCGCTTGTCCAAGCCCATTGTAGATTGTAGCCACCGCAGTCTCCGTCAATGTCAAGGGCCTCCCCCGTGGCAAATGCGTTTTTGGACTTCATTGACATGAGGTTGTGATCAAACTCTCTTATGTTGAGTCCGCCACTCATAACTTGACAGAGAGAGCTGTCTCCGAGGCCCTCAACTTTTAGATTGTAGGCCTTTATTGTGCGGGCAATGGTTGAGATCTTGGGTTGAGCAAGATCATCGGCGCTGACCCCAGAAGCCCACAAAATTCTGTCCACCACTTTGGAGTGGAAGGTGCCTGTGAGAAGTTCGCCAACACGAACGTTGCCACGCTTGCGGAGCATGTTTTCCACTTCTCCCACACTATACTCGGGCATGAAGTCTATAGTTAGGGTAGAGCCCACCTTGAGCTTGCCTCTTGCCACCTCGCTGGACATGTTGAACACAGCAATTCCGCTGATGCCAAAGTCCTTGAACAGCACTTCGCCCACCTCGTATCTTGCTCCACAGCGCACACCTGCTTTGACTCGGACGCCGGACAATCCTTTGATGGGTTCTTTGTTCGTTTTGATGGGCACCAAGGCGGGCACAAACTCACGATTGGTGTGACCAAGGGCAGTGAAGAGGTTGTTGCTCACTCTGCCAAAGGTGGCGTTTGATCCGGTGGCAAGGACAACGTTGTCTGCCGTCATGTTGAAGGATTTTGTTTGGCCATCCTCTTTGTACACACCGCTGACGGTGTAGGTGTCTGCGTAGTACTCCACGCTGAGTGCAACGTGGCCTGTATAGACGTCTGCGCCTGCTTTTTGCACAGCACCTCTTAAGATGTCAAGGACGGTTGAGGCGCACTCGGAGTAGGGGTACACTCTCTTGTCAATGACCTTTGTGATGAGCCCCATACGTTCAAAGGAGGCAATGGTGTCGTGGGCGTCAAATCTGTCAAGATAGCTCTCAACAAAGGAGGGGCGATTGTAGTGGACAATGTTCATATCAAGGTTGGTCAAATTGCACTTGCCGTTGCCTGTTGTAAGGAGTTTTTTGCCAACGCGGTCGTTTGCTTCAATGATTGCAACACGTCTGCCTGCAAGCTCGCTTGCAAGAAACATACCACTTGCACCACCGCCGATTATTATTACGTCATATCTTTTCATAAACACCTATTTGCACTTGTATGCACGCACCATGACAGTGCCTTTGCCTTGGTACGTTTTTGTTTCGTAAAGTTCGCTGTGAGCCTCAATAAAGGCGGGCAGTTTTTTAAACCCAAAGTTTGTAATGTCAAAGTCCGGATGGGTTCTTTTGATAAAATCTCCCACACCTGCCGCATTGACAAAACCATCGTCATCTTGCCATTTTTCTGTTTCTGCAGCAAGTCTTAAAAGGCTATGAAGTTCCGCTTCATCAATGCCTGTATTATAGAAAGGTTCTTCATCCTCACTTTCAATGGACTTGTTGGTGTTGGATTTTTCATCCTCATTGTCAACTGATCCATTAGTAGTTTTGTTTTCTTCAACATTGTGCGCAGTTTTTGCAATAGACTCATCAATGGTAACAACCGCACTCTTTTCAGAAGCATTGACTGATTGAATTGATTTTGATTGTTCTGTTTGCTCAGCTGGCAACTCATCAACATCTGTTTGGGATGAAAATGAATTCATTAATTTGTCCACCGAAATAAATTCATCACAAGAGCGTTTAAAAGCGTTTGAGGTGTTGTCAATTCCTACGCCGATTACGCAAACACCAGTTTCTTTCAACTCAATGCAAAGACGGGTAAAATCACTGTCGCTTGACACGATAACAAATGCGTCGTATCTGTTGCTATGAAGCAGTTTCATGGCATCAATCACAAGGGCAATGTCGGTTGCATTTTTGCCTTTTACGTGGTCAAATTGATGCTGGGGGTTGAGAGCAAGGTTTTCCACAACACCTTTCCAAAGTTTGAGGCTATCCTTTGTCCAGTTGCCATAAACTCTTTTTGCCGTGATTCTTCCATAGGTTGAGATTTTGTTGAGTACTGTGGGGATGCTACGATAAGAAGCGTTGTCAGCGTCAATCAACACGGCTATGTTGTTGAACATATTTTTTGTCATATATCTCCTGATAGGGCGCAACTGCAAAAACGCAGTAGTCCTTGAAAACTTTTTTCTTTATTTTACAACAGGCAAGACAAAAATTCAAGAGAATAGTTGTGCAACCCCCCTCATATTTTTGACATAAACAAAAAAAACAAGCAAGTTGTGCCTGCTTGTCTTTTTATGGTGGAGATGAGGGGGGGTCGTCTATGCGCATCTGCCTTGCTTCGCAATTCAACAAGTTGCGGTGCTACGCACCTTGGCAGATGGCTATGTCCACTGCGCAATCACACATCAAATGACAAGCGCTTGTGTGCGATATGCTTGTGGTAGGCGCGTCCGCG
>JAFVYE010000113.1 GCA_017500745.1 Clostridia bacterium
CACTCCACACCAGAGCGAACAATGAGTTTTTTAGCAGAAAAACTGCCGTCCGCCATTTGTGACAGGGTTCTCTCCCAAATTTCTTCTGCGTTTTTGGGGCAGATGGGAAGTGTCAAGCCAAAATACTTTTTCAGTTCAAGATGTGCCCAATGATATACGGGGTTGCCCACAAAGTGTGGCAACGCCTGGGCAAAATGCAAAAATTTCTCTTTGTCATCGCCCTCTCCGGTCACGTACCTTTCATCAACGCCGTATGCTCTCATGACACGCCACTTGTAGTGGTCGCCATTGAGCCATAGCTCCGTCAAGTTGTGAAAAACCTTGTCCTCCAAAATTTCAGCAGGGAAAGATGACAGTGATAATCAAAAATAGGCAGGGACTTTGCGTATTCGTAAAGCTCCACTGCCTTGTCGTTTTCAAGAAAAACCTTGTCGTCAAAAAACATTTTCTCTTCCTTTTTAGTGTGCGTTTTGTGCAGCGTTGTGGTCGCTTTGCAACCACAACGGCGTACGCATGGATGGGATAGTATTTACTCTATGGTTGTATTATACTACTGCATTTTTTGTCAGTAAATTGACAAAATTGCGAAAAAACTTGCAATTCTTGCTATATTGGATTAAAATTGAACCATGAGAGAAAATTTTACTACAAAATGGCAATCTTCACAGCTTATGTCAAGGAAAGATTACGAAGTTAATCTTTACAGAGATAAGTACTTCAAAACCGTAGAAATGCACTCCCATGATTTTTACGAAGTGTACTGCTTCATTGCGGGCTCGGTGGACTACATAGTTGAGGACGGCCTATATCGTTTGCAAACGGGGGACGTGTTGCTCATCCCCCCCAACTATCTGCACCAGCCCAACGTCAAGGACGGAAGCAAATCCTATGACAGAATTGTGCTGTGGATAAATCCCGCCTACGTCAAGCGACTTTCCTCCCCCACCACCGACCTTTCAACCTGTTTTCAAAAGGCAAAGGAAAAGGGTGCTTATCTTGTGAGAAATTCTGCCCTTGCAGAAAAGCTTGTAAAAGAACTCATTGCAGTCATTGAACAGCAAAATTCCACCTCCTTTGGTGCGGATCTGACGGCAGAAAATCACATCATCAACACCCTCACTCTTTTGGGGGCTCATTATCTCAAAAACAGACAGGCAAAACAAGCCGAGCAATCCAAAATTATATCCCGTGCAATAGAGTACATTTCTGAGCATCTAACCGAGCCAATCACTCTTGACGACATATCAAGCTCATTGTTTACAAACAAGTATTATTTTGCCCATCTTTTCAAGGAAGAAACCGGCGTTTCTCCCCACAGTTATATCCTCAAAAAACGCCTTCTTTTGTCAAAGGAGCTCATTGAACAAGGCCACCCAATCACAGAGGTTTATCAGCGTTGTGGCTTTGCAGACTACACCCACTTTTTCCGTGCATTCAAAAAGGAATTTGACTTGACACCCAAACAGTACTTCCACATGATTTCAATCTAATGTTGACTTGCGTGTACGCCCATACTATAATTTGTACACACATAAAGGAGCGGATATGAAAAAGCCAATTTTTATCTTGATTTTGCTAATAATTGTTGCACTTTCATTGTGCATCTTTTCTGCATGCTCTGACATCCAGTTCAAACACAAGGATTTTCAGGAATTTGAGGTTGAGCTGTTCACAATGGACTTTGAAACAGGAAAATACTCTTCAGAAATTGTCACCACACAACATAGAACTGTGCCCTTGTATGAGCCCTACTCAATGCCGGGCTATGACTTTGATGGCTGGCGCATTGTTGAGGGCACATCTGGATCAACCCTCATTCTTGGCTCCAAGTGGGAGGAAAGCTTTCCTGTCAAGCGCGATGGATTGCGCCTTGTTTCGTACTGGAAGCCAAAGAAAGAAATGGAGCACTTTGAATTTGTTTCCACAAAAGACACTTGCAGGATTGTGGGCGTAAAGGAAACCGCACCTTCTGAGCTTTTTGTGCCCTACTATGTGACAGAGTTTGGCTCAGAATCTGGAGGAAACCTGCGCTCTGCCGTCAAGGTAACCTTTGAACAAGGCAGTCAACTGAAATCCATTGCAGACAACGCTTTTTATATGTGTTCCAACCTCCGAGAAATAAACTTGCCCGAGGGATTGGAGTCAATTGGCGAAAACGCCTTTTACGAGTGCTCCTTGCTTGCCAAGGTCACTTTCCCTTCAACATTAAAGACAATAGGTGGCCACGCTTTCAGCGGTTGCAGAAAGCTCAAGGAGATTACGTTGCCAGAAGGGATCCAATATCTCAATGATTTCACTTTTAGCGGTTGCTACTCTATTGAAACCATCAACCTGCCCAAAAGTCTTGAGTCAATCGGCCAGTGTGCGTTCTCATTTTGCACATCTCTCAAAAACCTCAATTTTGCAGACAATGGATCCTTGCTTAGCATCGGCACATGGGCATTTGAAAACTGCATCAAGCTTGAAACCGTAGTGTTCAAAGCCCCTTTAAAAGTAATTGGAAACACCGCCTTTGAACGTTGCACTGCATTGAAGAACATCGTGTTCCCCGACTCTATCGTTGACATATATGCTGGTGCTTTTTCAAGTTGCAACGCACTCAAGACCGTGACTATACCAAGCAAAATTACGGAACTGGACGGTGCTTTCAGATACTGCGAAAATCTTGAAGAGGTCAACCTCCCTCAAGGGCTCAGGACAGTTGGATACCAAGCTTTCAGCGGATGCAAAAATCTGAAAAAGATTGAAATTCCAGACACAGTCATCGCCTTTGGCTATGGCGCTTTTGCACACTGCACTTCCCTTGAAGAAATCAACATTCCGTCCGGTCTCACCCACCTGTGGGAAAACGTCTTCAAGGGATGCACCAGCATCAAGTCTATGTACTTGCCTGCCACCATTGAAAAAATATATTCTGGAGCGTTCATGGGATGCTCCAGTCTTGAGGAGGTCACAATTGATGCCAACGCAGAGCTGTCACACATTGGCGAAGAGGTGTTTGCAGAGTGCACTTCCTTGAAAAACGTTGTGTTCCCAAAAAATGTGCAAACCATAGGAACAGAAAGCTTCAGAGGATGCACGTCCCTCACAGACATCACCATCACAAGCCAATCGGTTTCATACAAGCTCTTCATAGATTGCACGTCGCTGACAAAGGTCATCTTTGCCGAGGGCGTCAAGAGTGTTGGGTCAGACATGTTTTTGGGCTGTACAAACCTCAAATCAATCTCCTTGCCTCAATCCCTTGAAAGCTTTATGGTGCGTTTTATGAACTTTGCTGTTCCCAACGTGGTGGTGACTTACAACGGAACGTTTGCTCAATGGAACGCCATCAATCACATCTACTATCCCATCCTTGAAACCGACTACACCATCACTTGCCTGGACAGCACCTTTGTGGTGACACCGCAACAAGCATGACCAACTACACGTCAAAAAAGCGGGCTCCTTTGAGTCCGCTTTTTGTTTTGGTTTTGATTGATTGTTTTGCAAGATTTGGCAGTTTAAGTTGTTGTTTTTGCAACGTAAACTGCTTTTTTATTCTTTTGCTTTGATTATTATAATAGGTTTGATGCGCTTCAAAATTATGATAGGAATGGTGGTTGCCTTCACTAAAACAGGAACGTGTAAAAACGCGATATTGAGATGTATGACGAGGAAGAAAAACCCGCAGGGGTCGTAGCGTACTTGCCGTACGTGAGAATCCTGCGGGTTGTATCTGACAAAGTCAGACGCTCAATAGCGCGTTTTTACCAGATGATGATACGCTTAGAAGGGGCTATATACATCTTGTCTGTCTTTTTGACATTGAAGGTGTCATACCACTCGGGGAAGTTGCGAGGGGTGATATTGGCACGGAGGATGCAGGGTCCGTGAACGTCAACCTTCAAGAGAAGTTGGCTGTACTCGGGTTTTGCCTTTTGGCACCAGACTTTTGCCCAGTTGCAGAAGTATTCCTCATAGGAGGCGCCTTCGGTATTGCCCATGATTTCAAGAGTGACTGCCATGCCACCGTTGTCTGCCATATTTTCGCTGACAATAAACTTTCCGTTGACGGTGCCCCAAGGCAGTTCAATGCCGTCAAATTGTTTGACCATTTGATTGACCTTGGTTTTGAAACGTCTTTCATCATCCTTTGTCCACCAATTGTTGATGTTGCCGTTTTCATCGCACTTTACACCGTTTGAGTCAAAGGCGTGTGAGATTTCGTGGCCGATGACTGCACCAATGCCACCAAGGTTTTCACTGCGTGATTGCTTCAATGAGTAGAAGGGTGCTTGGAGGATTGCTGCGGGGAAGGTGATGTCGTTGACGGAGGGGTTGTAGCATGCGTTGACCATATGTCCGGGCATGGGCCAAATGGTGGGATCGGTGGGTTTGTTGAGCTTGGCAAAGTTCTCCAAGGTTCTAATGCGACCGAGTGCACGGACCACGTCAAAGAGTGATTTCTTTTCATCAAATACAAGCTTGTCATAGATTTCTTGCACCTTGTCGGGATAACCCATCTTGACGCCCATCTTTGAAAGTTTCAAGATTGCTTTTGCCTTGGTTTCGGGGCCGAGGATATCGTTCTTTTCAATGCGTGACTTGTAGGTGTCAATGATTTGTTGAACGATCTCAATGATGTCCTTTTTGGCCTCTTCGCCAAAGTACTTTTCGCCGTAATAGAGGCCAACGGGCTCTGAGTACATTTGTGATGCAAGCTGATATGCAAACTTGTTGATGGGGGTGCCTGCTGCGATGCCAGAAAGTGCGCGCATAAATGCTCCGCCCAAATCTCTCAACTCCTCTGTTAGCAATGAGCATGAGCCGTAAAGACCGGTGACGTATGCCCAATGCTTGTATTGTTCAAAGGTGTCTGCGTTGAACACTGTGGTGAATGCCTTGAAATATCTGGGCTCTGCCACGATGACGGTTTCGGGAAGCTCGCCAAAGAGGTCCTTGAGGGATCTTCTAAAGTTGGCGGTTTTGAGCATTGTTGCAACCCTTGACGTTTTCATGGGGTTGTATGCCTTGATGTAGTTTGACCACTCCTCTCTTGTTTTGACAAGGCCTGCAAGGGCTCTATCAAATGCCAACGTGTCGCCAAGATAAAGCTCTTGATCTTCGGGGGTGAGGTCGGTTTGAGCAAGGATTGCTTTTGCAATGTTTGACCACATGCCAAGGAGGGCGTCTCTTTGTGCAGCCATTTCTTCCTTGTAATAGGATGCATCGGGGAGAATGACTCCGGGTCCACTGATCATGACGCAATGTCTTGCGGTGTTTGTCATATCCGTGTCAACGTCAAGGTCATATGGAACGGGGATTCTGCGGAGTTTGAGCTCCTTATAGTATCTGCCAAATGCTTTGACGTCCTTGATTTTGTCAAGTATTGCAAGGTTTTTGAGGGCGGGCTTGATGCCGTGGCGTGCCTTTCTCTTTGCATCTCCTGCGATATTAAAGAGAGTGACTGCTCTTCTCAAATAGTCATTGGGATAGTTTCCGCTCTTGCTCATCTCGTTGAATTCGTCCATCATCAACTTTTCAACGCCGTCTGCGAGGACTGCAAATCCACCTGCGGTGGGTTTGTCGTCAGGGATAACCAATTGGTCAAGAGTTTCTTGATTGACATGGGTGTAGAGGTCATCTTGAATTCTAACTTTTTCCATATATATCTCCTAAAATAAATTTTCAACTTTGCAACTCAAGCTGTGCCAATGCAGAGTGCTGGTCGGCGCGTCAAGTTGCCGTCTATTACATTTTACTACACATGCTCCAATAAATCAAAGATTATTTTGCACAGCCCACAAAAAATAGGGGATTTTGAGGGTTTTATGCCAAAAGATAGGCATATTGTGTTGGATTTTTGTATGCATAAGTATGCTTTTGGGGGTTTCTATCAATGTTTTTGACTATTGACTATGAAAATCCTTTGATATATACTTAAAGTATATCAAAGCGCCCTTAAAAAGCGTGGTAATATGACAATAAAATTTTATATAAAAGAGGGACTTTTATGGACAAAATGGACAAAAAGTACGAGGCGTTGTTTACACCTTGGAAAATTGGAAACGTTGAGATCAAAAACCGCATTGTGATGTGCCCTATGGGTGGCACTTCTCTCTTTGGTTGGTTTGAGCTTACTGGTTGTCATTTTGACAAGGAAGCAGCAAAACTCTTCCTTGAAAGAGCAAAGAACAACGTAGGCCTCATCATCCCCGGCATCGCACCTGTCCGCGACACTTTCTGGGGCAAATGGCTGTGGCAAAATCCCAAAATGTTCAAAGAACTCAAGGATTTTATGGATGAAATCCACAAGACAGGCGCAAAGCTTTTCATCCAACTCACCGCAGGCATGGGACGCTCATGGGCAATCACTGACCTCATTGCACCTCTGCACAAGAACAAGGTGACAAGAGCCCTCATCAAGCCCCTCCTTGACACAAGTCATGAGCTTGCATCCCCCTCTCCTCAACCTTCACGCTGGGCACATGACATCATCTGCCCCGAAATCACCGTTGAGCAAATCCACGAAATCATTGAGGCATTTGCAAAAACAGCCAAGCTCTGCAAGGAAGCAGGTGTTGACGGTGTTGAAGTCCACGCAGTCCACGAAGGATATCTCCTTGACCAATTCGCAATGGAATTCTTCAACAAGCGTACAGATGAATACGGCGGAAGCTTTGAAAACCGCTATCGCTTTGCAACCGAAATCGTAAAAGCAATCAAGGACGCTTGTGGCAAGGACTATCCCGTTTCTGTCCGCTACTCCGTTGAGTCAAAACTCAAGGGCTTCTGCCAAGGCGCAATGCCCGGCGAAGACTACGTTGAAGTTGGTCGTGACATGGAAGAGTCCGAAAAGGCAGCCAAATATCTCCAAGACGCTGGCTACGACATGCTCAATGCAGACAACGGCACCTACGACTCATGGTACTGGGCACATCCCCCTGTGTATATGCCCGAAAACTGCAACTTGGAAGACGTTGCACACATAAAGAACTTTGTTGACATCCCCGTGGTCTGCGCAGGCAGAATGGACGCAGAGGTTGGCGCACAAGCAGTTGCAGAGGGCAAAATTGACGGCGTTGGCGTTGCACGTCAATTCCTTGTTGACCCCGAGTGGATTACAAAGATCATTGATGACAGAGTTGAGGACATCAAGCCCTGCATTTGTTGCCATAGCGGTTGCTTCAACTTTTCATCATCAAAGGGCCACGCAAACACCCAAGACCTCTTTGACACAATGGGCCTTGCACGTTGCGCATTGAACCCCGAAACAATGCAATCCAAAAAATACTACGTTGAGCCCGCCAAAAAAGCCAAAAACATTGCTGTCATTGGCGGTGGCATCGGCGGTATGGAATCAGCAATCCTCCTTTCAAAGCGTGGACACAAAGTCACCCTCTATGAAAAGAGCGATCGCCTTGGTGGTGTGTTTGTTGCAGCAGCAGCCCCCGAGTTCAAAGAAAAGGATAAGGCACTCATCTCATGGTATATCCGTGAACTTGCAAAGCACCCCATTGACGTCAAGCTGAACACCGAAGTCAAGGACGTCAAGGCCCTTGGCGCAGACGAAGTCGTCATTGCAACAGGCGCCGTGGCAAAGCGCATCCCTGTCAAGGGTGCAGACACCGCAGTTGAAGCAGTTGACTATCTCCTCGGCAACAAGACCGTTGGCGACAGAGTTGTGGTTATCGGTGGTGGTCTTACTGGTTGTGAGATTGCATACGATCTCTATCTCAAAGGCAAAAAGCCCGTCATTGTTGAGATGCAAGACGACCTCATCACAACCCCCGGCATCTGCCTTGCAAACACCAGCTATCTCCGTGACTTCTTCAAGACAAACAACGTGCCTGTGCACCTTGAAACAGCCCTTGTTTCAATTGGCGACGGCGCTGTGACACTCAAAGATAAGGACGGCAACGTCTTTGACGTTGAAAAGGATGACGTCATCCTTTCAGTCGGCTACAACCCTGCTCCTCTTGCAGAAAAGAGCAAGCACGTCCACGTCATCGGTGACGCAGACAAAGTTGGCAACCTCCGCTCAGTCATTTGGGGCGCATGGTCTGTCTGTATGAAACTGTAATCTTAGGAGGAAATTATGATACTCACAACCGAACAACAAGCCATCTTGAACGGTGAAAAAGGCGAAACTCTTGCAAAGGTTATGAAAACTCTCGTCATGTACGGAGATGCCTTTGAAGCAGAAAAACTTGTGCCCATCACCTCAAAATACAACCACCTCGTGACATCCTTTGGTCTCAAAGTTATGTCCCCCGTCTATGACCTTATGCAACAACTCATTGACGCAGGCGTTGCATCTGGACAAAAGTTTTCTGTTGACCCTCGCCCCGTGGACAAAAATGTGCCCGCCAACTTCTTGCAAAACCTCATCTTCAACAAGTTTATGTATTGCAAGCAAGATTTCTATGAGGACCAACTCAAAAAGCTTGGTCTCATTGATGACAAAGCATTTACATGCACCTGCTATATGGACGAAGTGGGCAACAAACCTCAAAAAGGCGAAGTGCTCTCTTGGGCAGAATCAAGCGCAGTTGTATACGCCAACTCAGTGCTTGGTGCAAGATGCAACCGCAACTCCGGCATCATTGACATCATGGGTTCAATCGTTGGCTACGTGCCCTACTTTGGTCTCCTCACAGACGAAGGCCGTAAAGTAACTTGGGTTGTCAAAGTCAACACCACAAAGAAGCCCGAAGCACAACTCCTCGGCTCAGCAATCGGCATGAAGGTCATGGAGGACGTGCCTTACGTTGTTGGTCTTGACAAGTGGATTGGCACCGAACTCAATGACTCTGCATGTGCATATCTCAAAGACTTTGGCGCAGCAACCGCATCAAACGGCGCAGTTGGTCTCTATCACATTGCCAACCTCACCCCCGAAGCAGTTGAACAAGGCGAATCACTCATTGCAGAAGGCGCAAGAGAGTACGTCATTGACGACGCCGAACTTGAAAGAGTTCAACGTGAATATCCTGTCATCTGGAAAAACCCCAACGCAAGCCCCAAGCTCTGCTTTGTTGGTTGCCCTCACCTCTCCCTTGAACAACTCAAGGATTGGACAGACAAGATTGAATCATCACTCAAAGCCAACGGCAAAAAGAAAGTCACCATCCCCACCGTCTTTACCGCATCTCCTGCAGTCCTTGAAGCGTTCAACAGCACAGAATATGCACCTCGCCTTAA
>JAFVYE010000114.1 GCA_017500745.1 Clostridia bacterium
ACAAAGTTGTTGTTGAGCAAAGCGCAACAGTTCGAATCTTCAGGGCAAAAAAAATAAAAATCTCCAAACGGTTCGTTTGGAGATTCGCATGGCGTAGCATAAGGGATTCGAACCCCTGACCTTCTGGTCCGTAGCCAGACGCTCTATCCAGCTGGGCTAATGCTACACGGGTAAACGCAGATAGAGATGCGTTTTAGCGTTGAAATTATATATCCAATGTAGTTTTTTGTCAACCGATTTTGACCGCTTTGTTCTTTTTCTATTTTTGGATGGTTGCAGGGATGTCTTTGACAAAGTCCAAAACGTAATCGGGCTTAATTTTGCTTGATGCCACCATATCGGCGGTTGTTTCGCCAGAAAGCACCAAGATTGACACAAATCCGCAGTTTTTGCCGAAGGCGATGTCGGTGTAAAGGCGATCGCCGACCATAGCGATTTTCTTGGCGGGAAGGTTATATTTCTTGGCAATGCGGAGGCCTGCTTCCTTGTGGGGTTTGCCCATGACCACGTCTGGAGTTCTGCCAATTGTGAGGCGGATTGCCTCTATGAGAGCGCCGATGTCGGGCATAGGACAGTTTTCTGCGGGGCAGAAATAGTCGGGATGGGTGGCAATATAAGGTCTGCCCTCGTTGACGTATTGGCAGAAACGATAAAGTCTGTCGTAGGTGAGAGAGGTGTCAAATCCGATGACGCAGATGTCGGGATCCTCATCCACAACCTCAATGCCGTAGAGGTCAAACTCGCTTTTAAGACGCTCGTTGCCAAGGAGATAGACTTTTTTGCCACGATATTTGTCAAGGATATACTCACAAGTGACCTGACCGCTGGTGTAGATTTCATCACTATACACTCTGAGTCCAAGATTATTTAATCTTGAAATATAGTCGGTGTGCATACGAGATGAGTTGTTTGTGAAGAAACAAATGCGCTTGCCCATTTTGCGAAGGGTGTTGATTGCGTCAAACGCACCGTCAATTTCCTTGTCGCCAATATAAACTGTTCCGTCCAAGTCAAATAAGAAAAGTTCTACGTCCTTGATGTCTTTCTTTTTCATAAGTTTGTCCTTAATAAACCTCGGCAAATCCGCTTTCTGCAATGTAACGCAGGAGTCCGTCCCCGATTTCCGCAGACAGCTTCATTGCTTCCAGAAGTGAGTGTGTTGTGAATGCACTTTTGAGCCAATATCCAGCATCTGCATACAACCTACGCCACCTCTTTTGAGCGGAGTGGAAATCTGTAGATTTCAACCTTTCAAGAAGGTCAAGACGGTATTCACTCAAAATATATCCAACTCTAAAATAGCTGTCGCTGTCAAAAAAGTCAAATGCTTTCAGCAAGTTTTCCATAGACCTGCCCGTAAGACGCCGAAGTTTTTCAAGATTTTGGTCGTGGGCGGGAGGAATCATGCAATCAATTGACGGAGAGGACAAAAAATTTTCATAGAGGGTTGAAAGGATAGCCCCGCAAACAAACTTGTACTCCCCAATCAATCGTGGGTGCACACCTTGCCTCTTTGCGCTGTCGTAAAGCACCTTTGCCATGACTGTGGCGTTGTCGTCGTGATGATTGTTTGGGGACAATCTGAGCAGATGCAAAGCAAGGTCGTAGGGATTGGCATTTTGTGGCAATGCTGGCGGTGCGTCAAAGATTTCTGCCCTGTCCAAAACCTTGTTTTCATAGTAACGCTCAAACGCCCTCAATGGCTCTGTCAAGGCAATGCCCCAGCCAGATGCCAAACACTCCTTTGGACACCCAAAAAGCAAATCAACGTCCAAAAACACCACTTTGAAGGAGGACAAATTTTTGTACTTTGTGAGGATTGTGTCTGTGGTGGGAGCAGAAAAAACAAAGCCACTTTCAACGCCAAGTTCGGTGGCCTTTCTCCTCACGGCATAGGCCACAGCCCCTCCTCCAACACCCAACACAAATCTTGTATGATCGGGGATTTCACTGACAAGACAAGTGCTCAATACTTGATGTTTTTCTCTTGCAAGTGCCACCGCCAAGCTCTCGGCATATTCCTTCAAATTCACGTCATAAAGGATGGCGACAAAACCCCCTTTTGACAAGGACAAGACTTGCTCCTTTACTCCCTCTATTCCACGGCCCTTGACCACCGTGACAGCGCCAACGACTTCAACCTTTTCATAGAATGCAGACATAAAAAAACCTCCAAAAACACCATAGCATTTTTTGAAAGTTGAAATATGTTTTGTTTTGTCGGTTTAGGTTTTTTCGTGTATAAAATTTTCTTAATCAATGGCAAATTTTTACATATCAAGGGCAATTTGATAGACCTCGTTTTTTGGGAGATTTCTTTCACTTGCCACCTTTTTTACAACCTCTTTTTTGTCACATCCCTCATCAAGATAGTGGCGGATATGCTCCTCAATGGAAAGGTCAAGCAAAGCATTTGTTTGAGGTTTGCCCTCAACAATCATCACAATCTCGCCCCTTTCCTCTGCCTCAAAATCCTTGAGTGACGTGATGGTGACGGACTCGTGCAGCTTGGTGATTTCTCTGCAAACGTACACCTTTCTATCCCCAAAAATCTCCTCTATATCAGAGGCGGTTTTTGTGAGATCGTGGGGTGCAACGTAAAAGATTACGAGCACTTCACTATTTGCGTATTTTGACAGAATTGACACTTTAAGTTTCTTTTTGTCAGGCAAAAACCCCAAAAACGTAAAACCATCACATATTACACCGCTCATTGCAACAGCGCTTGCAAAGGCGGTTGGACCGGGCACGACCTCAACCTCAACACCTCTTTCACGGCAGGCCTTGACAACC
>JAFVYE010000115.1 GCA_017500745.1 Clostridia bacterium
AGCCCCAAGAACTGCCGATGCAAACCGAATATATCCAAGCTCGTTTTCATTGGGTTTTGTTGGGAATATGGCCACGATACTGCCAAAGAGATCGCCGTTGCAAAGCACGGGCTCAACCACAACAAAGCCATGGTTGTCACGCTCATGAAACAGCTTGATCTCACACCCGTCAAGTACAACTGCGCTACGTGATGAGCACAATTTGACAAGGTTTTCGGTGGGAGTGATAGATGTCTTTTGCCCCTTCAAACAGGCAATCACTCTGTCCCCAGACAGCACAAAAACATCCTTTGATGACGTGAAGGTGGCAATCATCTTTGACACCTCGTTTGCTTGAACTTTGACGTCAAGAAGTGGTGAAAACTTTTTGAGCACAAGACAGTCGCCGTTGGCTGTGATCTCAATTTCATCCCCCTCTCTCAGTCGCATTGTCTTGCGCAACTCCTTGGGGATGACAATGCGTCCAAGGTCATCAATGCGCCTTGTAATTGTTCCGCTCATAAAAAAACCTCCTGCCATGTAGTTTGCATAACAGAAGGTTTATTATTCTTTTTCTAACGATAAAATATTGATTTAGTAGATATAAAAATTTTGTTCTATTTCTTGTCCACCACAAGTTCAAGGATCAATGATGTGAAATCCACCTCCTCAACAAAGTCACGAGGGATGTATTTGACACGGTTGAACTTTTGAAAATGCTTGAAGTGCGTGAGCAAGCTGACAGGGGTTGACACGTCCATTTGATAGCAAATCTCTTGCAGATCTCTCACAAAGTTTTGAGGTGTGACAACAAGAGGACTGTCGTGAAGAATGCTCTTCACAAGTTTGTCCCCTCTCATAAGTTTGCCCCAAATTTTCATCTTAGTACTCCTCTATGATTTCGCCAAAATAGAAGATGTGTCTATCGCCGTTGGGATAGGTGTCTGACAAAGGATACCAGTTTGACACTGCGCTGACGTCCATGTCCTCTGTCATTGGCACAACACCAACCACTTTGCATTCATAATACTTTTCACAGCCCTTGACAACACAGGTGTCAACTGACTTGGCGGGTTGCTTTTCCATGCCGGTTTCTGCCCACTTGTCGTAGTCACGGCCACTCTTTGTGCCACAGAAAGCAAGTTCCTTTTTGAAGGTGCCTGCTGCGGGCACGCTGACTGTGAACACTCCTGTTTCATCAATGAGTTTTGCGGTGTGTCTGCTTACGCGGATGGGTGCAATAAACACCTTTTTGTGCCACATGACCCCAACAAAGCCCCAGCTGCAAACCATAGGGTTGTCCCCAGACGTGACAAAGCAACCGGTGTTGAGGGCGCTGTTCAAAAATTCCATGTTGTTAAATTCGTGCATAATGTCTCCTAAAACGTTTGCGTTGTATTTTAATATATGATAACATACAACCGATGGTCACGGCAACACCCATCAATAAAAAAAACCGAGGTTATTTTGAAAAAGTCCGTTATTTTCATTTCAAGGGCGGCACTTATTGGTGCGTTGTACTTTGCCCTGACCGTAGCAATTCCAGCATTATCCTTTGGCCCTTTGCAATTCAGACTCTCTGAAGTGCTTGTTCTCCTTGCCGTCATTTTTCCTGAAGCAATCCCCGGACTCACCATTGGATGCGTGCTTTCAAACTTTTTCTTTTCGCCCTATGGCATATACGATATGGTGTTTGGTGGCGTTGCAACCTTGCTTGGCGCAGTTGGCACCTATCTTCTCCGCAAAAACTTGTTTTTGGCGGCACTTCCTCCCATCCTTTTCAACGGATTTTTGGTGCCTATCATTTGGGTGCTTGACGGAAGCGACACGGTGTATATCATCTCTGCCCTTGAAATCATTGCAAGCGAAGTGTTGACCGTTGGCGTGGTTGGCATACCCTTGACCTACGCCCTGAAAAAAGCATTTGCAAAGGCAGGGCTTATGATGAGAGCAAAACGGGTTGAGGAAGATGACTCTCCAAAAAATGAGGACTCAAAAAACACCACCCCAGACACTTAATGGCATATACCATTGGCTCATACGAAATTGACCTGTTGTCCTTTGACAATAGGTTTTTTTTGTGGAGCGGACACCATATGTTGTAAAAAATAAATTTATTTTTTTTGTGCTTTTGTTTTGGATGGGTTTGTGCTACACTTGTTTTCAATTCAATTTGGAGAGATAATTGTGAGCTTCGCAAGATTTTCAAGCGACTTTTTGATGGAAACTTTCACCCTCGTTGACAACCTTTTTGTCCACGAGCATTTGCCCTACCTTGAGGAGAAACAAATCAAGGTGTACATCTATGGCCTATACCTTTGTGGCACGGGTGGCGACAATACCACCGAAAATCTCTGCACCGTACTTGACCTCACAGAAGACGAGCTCATGGCCATTTACAAGGAGTTTGAGGATCTTGGCCTTGTCAAAGTCTTGAACACAACTCCCCTTGAAGTCAAATATCTGTCCTTGAAGCGTGGCATGCAACCTCCCAAAAAGTACAAGGCGGAACGATGGAATGACTTCAACACCACTCTCCAATCCTTGTTCCCGGACCGACTCATCACGCCCAACGAGTACAACGAGTACTACAACTTTGTGGAAAACACCAAGATCCAAGAGGACGTGCTCCTTATGATCGTGCAGTACTGCATTGACGCCAAAGGACCTTCCGTCCGCTATCCCTATGTGTTTGCCGTGGCACGCAACTGGATACAAGACGGCGTGCGCACAGTTGAGGACGTTGAGTTGAAGCTGAACGAGTTTGAACAACAAAGCGATGAAATGCGTGAAGTTCTCCTTGCTCTCGGCAGAAAGTCCGGCGCAGACATTGAGGAGAAACAAGCCCTCCGCAAGTGGAAACGCAGTTGGGGATATGAGCTCCCTGCCATCCTCACCGCAGCCAAACTTATGAGAGGGGGCAAAACCTTCAAAAAGTTGGACGCAAAGCTGGATGAATACTATCGCATGAACATCTTCTCCTCCGAGGAGATGAAGGAATACGTTGCATACCGTGAGCACCTCACAGAGCTTGCAATTGCCATCAACAAGACCATCGGCGTCTATTACGAGTCACTTGAACACGTCATTGAGGTGTACACAATCCCTTGGACAACCAAAGGGTTCTCTGATGACGCTCTCCTCAAAATCGCTCACTACTGCTTTGTCAGCGGAGTGCGCAACCTTGAGGGAATGAACACCATCGTTGGCAAGTTTTATAGTCAAGGATATCTCACCGCAGAAGGTGTGGATGAATTTGTGTCCGCAGGGCTCAAACAAGACGGCAAAATCAAGGAAATCATTGAGCGTACAGGGGGAACAAGAAACGTCACCGCAAAGGACAGAGAGTTTTATCGCACTTGGAGCGTCACTTGGGGCTTTGATGACAGCGTAATTTTGTACGCAGCGGAGCTTGCCGTAGGCAAAACCTTTTCAATGCCCTTTATGAATCAATTGCTTTCTGGCTGGAAAAACGCAGGCATAACCACCGTTGACGGTGCAAAAAAGGCCTCTTCACCCAAGCAACATCCCGAAACATACACCGAACGCTCCTACACCGATGACGAGCTCAAGTCACTCTTTGGCGACATTGAAAACTTTGACAATTTGGACGTATAGACATGAAAAAACGAGTTCTTGAACAAGTTATATCCTCTCTCAATCGCCGTGTGCAAGCAAGGAAAAACGCCCTTGCATCTTTGCGTGCAGAGGCATATTCTATACCCGAAATCTCCTCTGCTCAATCTGCCTACTCCAAGGCAAAATTTGACGCTCTAAAAAATGGCGCAAGCCTTGAACAATACAAAACGGCATATCTTGACGCCCTCAAAAAACACGGTTTCAAGGAAGAAGACTTTGAATATCATCCCACTTGCAGTCGCTGTGGCGACACAGGTTACGTGGATGGCAAGCTTTGCTCATGCATGAAAAAGGAATATATCCTTGCCCTTGCAAAAGAGTGCCACATCCTCTCTCGTGCCCCCTTCTCCTTTAAGGATTGCAACACCAGCGGGATGGACAAGACACAAGGAGAAGCCCTTGACAAGCTTTACGCCTTTGCAGAGGAGTACGTGTCAAAATATCCTGCCGTGTCCAAAAGCGTGCTGGTGTTTACAGGCGCAACCGGCACAGGAAAGAGCTGTCTTGCCTCTGCTATGGCACGAAAAGCTGTCCTTGAAAGAGGCAAAAGCGCCCTTGTGCTCAGCGCATACGAGTTCAACTCCACCTGCCTCAACTGCCACCTTGCCCCTGTAGATGAAAAAACAAAGGTCATTAATGACCTTCTCCACGCAGACTTTGTGGTCATTGACGACCTTGGCACAGAACCTATGCTGAAAAACGTCACGCTGGAATATCTCCAGCTTGTCCTTGATGAGCGCACAAGGAGCAATCTGTCCACCATCATCACAACCAATCTTGACGCAAGTCAATTGAAGGATAGATACGGCGAGCGCATTTTCAGCCGTCTTACAGACGCAAAGCACAGCGTTTTCCGCCGTATACCCGGCAAAGACCTTAGATTGAAATGACAAAAACACACCATTTTTGACAAAATAAAACACCGAGGATATCGGTGTTTTTTTGACGCTTTTAGTATGCAAATTTTGTAATATAATCGGGTTTTGTGCCCTATTGAACCCAATGCACGAAAACTCAATCTATGTTGAGGTTGCGCATCATCATTCTGAGCAGTGCTGTGAGCACTCGCTTTTCGGTGTCCTCAAAGTTGGCAAAAGCCGTGGCAAAAAATCTGCGGTTGGCCTCATCAATGAGCAACGCAATCTTTTTGCCCTCCTCGGTAAGTGCAAGAAATTGCTCTCTCTTGTCCTCCTCCGACACCGTGGTGGTGATATAGCCCTTTTCTTTCAAAAATTTGACACTACGTGACACAAGTGCTTTGCTGACGTCTGTCTTCAAAGCGATCTCGCTGGCGGTTTTAATTTTTTCAAGATTTGAAAGCACCACAATCTCGTTGGGAGAAAGATCGTAGTCGTCAAGGGCGTTGAGCTGAAAGTCGGTGTATGACTTTTCAAGTTTCTTATAGCAAGCAAAATAGTGTGCTGCGTTTTTTACGTCTAACATTTCCATACAATTAGTATAATCATTTAACTATTAAAAGTCAATAAGTAAACCAATAATAGTAAACAAAGTTGCCTATTTTTTTCTTTTAGGGATTTTGTGCTAAAACACCACTTTTAAAAAAATAATTTAAAAAACACAAATCGTGTTATTGACAAAACACAATCCGTGTATTATAATGTGAACATATCAAAGGAGGATACTATGCTTCATTCATGCTTTCCTGAAAGACTCAAGTCATTACGTCAAGAAAAGAACATCAAGCAAAGCGATCTTGCAGAACACCTCAAAGTGACAAAATCTGCGGTTTCTGGCTGGGAAGTTGGCAGAAATCAGCCGAATTTTGACATTTTGATTGAGCTTAGCATCTATTTTGAACTTTCTGTTGACT
>JAFVYE010000116.1 GCA_017500745.1 Clostridia bacterium
ATATAATATATAGTCGAATAAGAAAAGAGGAGTTTTTGAATATTCGGTGAAGAAATAAAAAAGGCCCTCAAAAGAGAGCCTGAAACTACTTAAATATCGAATCATCCTTATGCGTTGAAACCGACAAAACCATGCCGACAGCGAGGAAGCAGCTTAAGATTGACGAGCCGCCGTAGCTTAAGAAGGGATATGTAATACCGATAACAGGCATGATGCCTAAACACATTCCCACATTCTCGATAACCTGAATCATAAACATGGACGCAACGCCAACACAAATGTAGCGGCCCGTTGTACTGCCGCACGAGAGTGCAATCTTGAATACCCTGAATATGATAAATGCTGTGATGAGGAGTATGACTACGCCGGCAAGGGAGCTTCTTCTGTCGTGATTATTTGACATAGCACACCTCCCCCCAGCTTATTTCTTTTGTTTGACCATCACACTCAACAATTAGTGCTCCGTCACAAGTTACGTCCACGGCCACGCCGCTCGTGCCGTCTGCTATGTTGACACTCTTGCCGATGGTTTCAAGACAGGACTTGTATTCTGCAAGTATTGTCCCCTTGTCCTCGCTGTTTGTGAGGGAGTACAGCTCCTTCACAATTGAGGAAGCAACCTTCATAATAGAATGTCTTTTGCCCGTGGCCTCATACACAGAGGTGGCAACGTCCTTGACTGGTGCAAGGCACTTGCTCTTTGTGTTGAGATTGACCCCAATGCCAAGGAGCACAAACCTATCCCCTTTTACAATGCTTTCGGGGAGGATGCCGCAAACCTTTTTGCCGTCAAGATTGACGTCATTGGGCCATTTGACGCTGATTCTATCCTTGTCTACTCCAAGGCGTGAAAGGGCTCTTGTCACGGCCACGGATGCGTAAAGTGACCAGCAGAGGAAGTCCTCTCCTGCGGGAGCAACGTAAGTCATATACACGCCTCCTTTGGGCGAAAGGAAGGTGCGATCATATCTGCCTCTGCCCTGTGATTGCTCTTTGGCTACCACCACGAGAGGTGCTGTAAGGTTGTTTTCTGTGACAAATGCTTTAGCAAGATAATTCGTTGACGCGGTAAAGTAAAAGTAAAAGCAAGGCACCTGAGTGCCTTGCTTTACTGTAATTTGAGTTGCTTTACTTCGTCTTAGATGCAATTTAGCCTCCGAAAACCGCCATCAAAAATCCTGCTGCAACTGCCGAGCCGATGACGCCTGCCACGTTGGGCCCCATTGCGTGCATAAGCAAATAGTTGTTGGGATTGTACTTTCGTGCCGTATTGTTGACAACACGGGCTGCCATGGGAACGGCGGACACGCCTGCCGCACCAATGAGGGGGTTGATTTTGCCTTTTGTGACCTTGCACATAAGTTTGCCAAGGAGCAAACCACCTGTTGTTGCAAACATAAATGCAAACAAGCCAAGTGCGATAATGTACAACGTCTGGACTTGCAAGAAGTTTTCGCCCTTTGCTGTTGCGCCCACTGAGATGCCGAGGAACAGGGTGACAATGTTCATAAGAGCGTTTTGTGCTGTGTCGGCAAGACGTCCTGTGACGCCACATTCCTTCAACAGATTGCCAAACATCAAGCAACCGAGAAGTCCTGCCACTGAGGGAAGGATGAGGCATGTTGCAAGGGTAACGATGACGGGGAACAAAATCTTTTCTGCCTTGCTTACCTCTCTCGTGGGCTTCATAAGTATATTCCTTTCTTTTGAAGTTGTCAAGGCTTTCATAAGAGGCGGTTGAATAATGGGAATCAATGCCATATATGAATATGCTGCAACTGCGATAGGTGCAAGGATTTCGGGAGCAAGTGACTTTGTAAGCCAAATTGCAGTAGGACCGTCTGCGCCACCAATGATGCCGATGGATGCTGCTTGAGGGCCTTCAAAGCCGAGGCAGATTGCAAGGAAAAATGCAACGTAAATGCCAAGTTGTGCTGCTGCGCCAAGAAGAAGTGATTTGGGGTTGGAGATGAGAGGACCAAAGTCCGTCATTGCGCCAACGCCAATAAAGATCAAACAGGGATAAAGGCCTGTCTTGACACCAATATAAAGGATGTCAATGAGTCCGCCGTGTTGGAGCACGTCAAGATAGTCAACTCCGCCTGCAACAGCGGCCTCTCCCGTCCACATTTCGGGGTGATACAAAACGTCACTGCTGTCCTTGATCATGGGCAAGTTTGTGAGGAGCATACCAAATGCAATGCCCACAAGAAGCAGAGGTTCAAATTGTTTTTTAATTCCAAGATAGAGGAACACGCAAGCGATGACAAGCATCACGGCGTTTTGCCAAGTAAAGTTGGCAAAACCACTTGTGTTCCACAAATTGGACAGTGTTTTTACTATATCCATACTTTACCTCAAATGATTGTCACAAGTGTTGCGCCAGACTCAACGGTTGAGCCCTTTTGAACCAGGACTTGACCAATCTTGCCTGCTTTGGGTGCTGTGATGTCGTTTTCCATCTTCATTGCTTCAATGACCACAAGGACGTCCCCTTCTTTGACTGCTTGACCGGGGGTCACTTTGACTGCGTTGACGTTGCCGGGGAAAGGTGATTTGACTTCTTCTCCGCCTCCTGTCACCACGGGTGCTGCTGTGGGTGCTTGTGCAGGTGCTGCAACGAGGGTTGCAATAGGTGCAGGTGTTGCTTGAGGAAGGGCTGCTTCATATTCTGCTTGGATGATTGCCTCGCCCTTTTCCACTTCTACTTCATATATTTTTCCATTGAGTGTAACCTTATAAATCATACTTTCTCCTATTCGTCAATGCGCTTGATTGACTTAAATCTTAACTCGTTGAGAGGGGTGCCTGTGGTGTCTGCCACGATTGCCATAATCATTGCAGCGTCTCTTTCATCGGTGTTGATGAGGACAAGTTCACCACAAGTGCCTTTTGCCTTGGGTTCTTCAGGTGCTTCTGTGATGGGTTCATCTGCCTTTTTCTTTTTGAAAATGTCGCTGAACTTGGGCAGTTTGGGCATCTTTGCTGCAAGAGCAGGAGATTTTTCCATAATCTTGCCCATCAACATAATGATGAACATGAGCACGATAAGCACCGCAAACACTATTCCTATGCCAATGACGGACAACAAAAGCGCATCAGTCAAGGGCATTTTGATTTCAATTGCACTTGTTGCGTTCAAAAACATAATTCACCTATTAATCCATGGGGGAGATTGTGTATTTTACAATCTTTTCTTCTTCTGCCTTTCTTGCTGCAAAGAACTTTTCTGTCACAGCAGGGAAAGCAATATAGCTGAGGACGTCCTCGTCACTCTTTGCAATGCCTTCAAGCTCTGCCTTGGTTTTGTCAAAGATAGGTTCAAGAGTGTCTGCATATCTGCCTTCAATGGGCTTTTCATCTCCAAGAACTTTTTGAAGGACTTCAGGATTGATGGGAGCGGGAGTCTTGCCATATTCGCCAAGGCAGTAGGACTTGACTTCCTTTGACACGTTCTTGTATCTTTCGCCTGCAAGGACGTTGTTGGTGGCTTGGACGCCAACCATTTGGCTCATGGGTGTGACAAGAGGGGGATAGCCCATGTCTGCTCTCACCTTGGGTGTTTCAAGGAGAACTTCCTCAAACTTGTCCATTGCGTTTTGTGCTTTGAGTTGTGCAACCAGGTTTGAAAGCATGCCACCGGGCACTTTGTAGTTGAGTGCGTCTGTGTCAGTTGCCATCATCTTGGGGTTGAGGCCACCGCTTGCGATAAACTCGTCACGGATGGGCTTGAAGAAGTCGTTGACTTCTTTGAGAACTGTGTCGTTCAAACCGGTTTCATATCCAAGTTGTTTGAATGCAAAGTTCAACGTTTCGGTTGCAGGTTGGCTTGTGCCACCGCTGAAGCATGAGGTTGCTGTGTCAATGACGTCACAGCCAGCTTCTGCTGCCTTGAGATAGGTCATATATGCAAGACCTGTGGTGCAGTGTGTGTGAAGCACCACGGGCACTTTGACTTCCTTTTTGATTGCGCCAATGAGTTCTTGTGCTTCATAGGGGCTCATTGTGCCTGCCATATCCTTGACGCAGATTGATTGGACACCCATATTTTCAAGCTCCTTTGCAAGCTTTGCAAAAGCATCAAGGGTGTGGACGGGGCTTTGAGTATAACTCAAAGTGCCTGAAACGGTTGCGCCCTTTTTGATGGCTTCGTTTGCTGCGACTTCAATGTTTCTAAGGTCGTTGAGAGCATCAAAAATGCGGATGATGTCAATGCCGTTGTCAACTGATTTGTCAACAAACATGCGTACTACTTCGTCTGGATAGTGCTTATAGCCAAGCAAGTTTTGTCCACGAAGGAGCATTTGGAGCTTGGTGTTGGGCATTGCCATGCGGAGTTTGCGGAGTCTTTCCCAAGGATCTTCATTGAGATATCTAAGGCAGCAGTCAAACACTGCTCCGCCCCAGCACTCTACAGAATAGTATCCTGCTTTGTCCATGGTGGGAAGGATGTCTGCAAATTTTGCAAAAGGTAGACGTGTTGCAATAAGTGATTGGTTTGCATCACGCAAGACTGTTTCGGTAAATCCGATTTTCATTTTATTGCCTCCAAAATTGTGTAAATTACTGTTTTATATCGGTGAGGGGAAGCATCTTGACGTCAAAGCTTCCGTCGCCGTTGATTTCAATGATTGTGCCACCTCTTTGGGTGTGTTTCTTTTTGATGCCGATGTAGGCAAGATAGTCAATGCTCATGCCATAGGTCATGCGGATGCCCTTGTAGGTCAAGGATAGGGTGTTGACGTGATCGTGGCCCATAAACATGCCCTTGCAACTGCCAAAGTCCACCATCTCCTTGAAGAAATTGGACTTTCTCTCTTTGGGATATCCAAAGTAGTTGTCCTTTTCAAGCACAAATCCGTGATGATAGATGACGTCCTTGTCCCCACGATAGCACTTGTCCCACGCCTCCTTAAACTCTTTGGGAGGAATGTGGAAAAACGCAAGTGAGGGGGCAACTTTGCCATCCTCGCTTTGTGCGGTCACCGTGCGCTTGTACCAATCAATTTGGTCATCGTGTATCACGTCAAATCCGCTGAAAAATGACTTTGTGATGTAGGCGTTGGAGTCCACCATCATAAGAAGCATTGCGGGGGTGCCATCAGGGTTTTCAATGCGGATGCAGTAGTTTCCGCATCCTGTGATGCCCTCCTCTCCTCTCTCGTACAAGCATCCACCAAAGGACTTCATGTACTCGCCAAGTTGCTCCTTGGATAAAGTGGCAAAAACCTCTCCGTCATGGTTGCCAAAGGCAAAGCACCATGGCTTGCCAAGGCCTTGAAGAAGGGTGGCAAGCTTCTTTGCGGGACGGCGATTGTTGCGTGCGCCCGTTGCCCAAAATAGAGGATAGACCATGTCTCCTGTCATCACAACAAGGTCGGGGTCCGCCGCCTTTACAACCTTTTCAACAGCGTCAAGGGCCCATCTGTCCTTTCTGAAACAAAGAAGCCCTCCACCGATATGAATATCGGTGAGTTGGAGCACTCTAAAGGGTCTGTCCTCTTCCTTGACAAATGTTGTGACGCCGTTTTTTCTTGTGATTTCCATATTATTTTCCACAAAGCTCGCTGATGAGCATGTCCTTTTCAACTTGTTCTGCAATGGTCAGGGTGTCGCCTTGGCCTGCTCTTGTCTTGTCGTTGAAATATCTGATGCGAGCAAGCTTCTTGTCCGTCACCTTGTAGGCACAAGATGCGATGAATGCGCACACAAACAACAATCCAACTGCCACACCAATGAATATGCGCAGAGCTGTTGCCACGGTTGCGGGTTGTGTGACAACTTGGTCTGCGGTGTGCTCAATGTAGTTGGCTCCTGCAAGCACCCAACCAACTGATGCTGACGCCACAGCGGTTGTGATTGTTCTGCAAAAGGTCATAACTGCGCCCATACTGCCGGAGGGACGATCTCCCTTGACAAGCTCAACCACGTCCACGGTGTCGGGGAATATGAGCCAAGGCATAACTTGTGATCCGCCAAAGAAGAATCCCATGAGCACCATGTCAATGATGACAATCCAAGGGCTCCAATTGGGTTGCACCATGACCATGACAATGACCGTTGCAATGAAACCGGGGATTGTAAAGCGATAAGCAAACTGCTTGCTACGCTTGCGCATATTGTAATATGCAAGAGGCACCGCAAGGGCTGCGCACACCATAAACGGACCAATGACAACAATAGAATTGTTGCCCATGTCAAGACCAAAGATTTCCATGCCGGCAAGGATGTTTTCACAGTAGTAGAGTGCCACTGCGCTGATGACGTCCATTGCAATATACGCGCACACGTACATTATAAGGTGTAGATAAAATGACTTGACCTTGATTGTGCCAAAATATTCCTTGACGTTGAGCTTCTCTTTTTTGTCATATTCATAGGGAGAGCGCTCCTTGACAACGCATGCGCCCACCACCAGAGGCAAGGAGAAAAGTCCACCAAAGCCAAGGCAAAGGGTGAGATAGAAAGCAGTGTAACTGATTGCGCCGTCCTTCAATGCAGAAAGGAGCAAGCTGGGAAGCAAGAAACAAAGTCCTGCACTTGCAAGGTCAAACAACAGTTTGACAAGGTTGGCTTTGTTCCTTTCACGATAGTCGGGAGAGATGTCCGAACTCATGCTGTTGAAGGGCACTTGTGACAGAGATGACACCGAGCAATACACAAGATATGCCACGCACACCCAAACTGACTTTGCCACCTCGCCAAATCCCTGAATAGGAGCAAAAAGGAAAAGCATTGCAGGGATGATGAGGGCTCCACCTGCAATGA
>JAFVYE010000117.1 GCA_017500745.1 Clostridia bacterium
AGGGAGGGCATCTTGCTTTCAATAAACAAAGACACAAGTCCCATAGTGCCAACAAGCATCAATATGACGTTGAAATCAATTGACTCAATCAAATTGTCAAGAGGCAACAATCCGCTAAATACAAAAACAAGTCCTGCTCCAATGGCGATAAGAGGACGATACTTGCTGAACACCAGCATCAAAATGTATGCCAATGCAAATATAACTATTGCTGCAATCATAAGGATTCCTTTTTAAGTCGTAATATACAATAGCATTTTAGGACCAAAATGCTTTAATGTCAATATGCTTTGGCGTTTTCATAAAGTTTTAAATATCATTAACTTTGCTATTTACTCTCAGGTTATTTTATGCTAAAATAAATGTATTATCTTTTTAGGGGTGATTTTATGAAAACAGTAGCCTGCATTGGTGTTGGCAATAGAGGAAGCAAATATCTTCTTGAACTCAACATCTTCCACAAAAAAGAAATCAAACCCGTGGCAATTTGCGACATCAAGCCTGAAAAACTTGTGCGATTTGGCAAGAAATATAAGATCGCAGATGATATGCGCTTTCAAAATGATGACGCCTTTTTTGACAAGGGTGTTCTTGCAGATGGACTTATTATCTCCACTCCCGACAAGGAGCACTTCCGTCACGCAAAAAGGGCTATTGAAGTGGGCTACAAGACCATTCTCCTTGAAAAGCCCGTGTCCAAATACATAGAAGAAACCAAAGAAATCGCTCGCCTTGCAGATGAATACGGCGCAAAGGTTGTTGTCTGCCACGTGTTGAGATATTCAAACTACTACCTCACGTTGAAAAATGCTGTGGAAAGCGGTGCGCTTGGCAGAGTTATTTCTGTTGAACAGCGAGAAAACGTGGGCTACTTCCACTTTGCACACAGCTACGTTCGTGGCGAATGGCACAACGAGGCGGACTCCTCCCCTTCAATCCTTGCAAAGTGTTGCCACGATCTTGACCTCATATATTGGTTTGCAGGGGCAAAGCCCGTGTCTGTGGACAGCTACGGCAATTTGTTTACTTCAACAAAGACAACGCTCCAGAAGGCGCCACAGAGTTTTGTATGCAAGGATGCAAGTGCCAACACAAGTGTCCGTATGATGCAGAGGCCTTTTACATAACCGACAACGTGTTCAAGGCAAAGTTCATCAAATATATGCCCACAACGGTTTTTGGCAAGCCCAACCCCACTGGCAAGGAAAAGCGTGAGATTTTGAGATCTGGCGACTACGGCAAGTGCGTTTTCCTCAACAACAACGACGTGTGCGACCATCAAGAAGTAAACGTGCTGTTTGAGAACGGCGTGTCTGGCAGACTTACAATGACCGCTTTTGGCGAAAGATGTGAGCGCGAAACTCGTATCGTTGGCACAAAGGGCGAGGTTGTTGCAAGGCATGGCAAAATTGTCCTTGAACAATACGGCATCAAACGCAAGGTGTTGAAGCGTGACTTGCTCTCTATTCTCGGCCACATTGAAGGCGATATCCGCACGGTCCACAGCTTTGCAAGCTTGCTTACAACAGGCAACACCGAACATAAATACGTCACCTATATCAGCGACACCGTTGTGTCACACCAAATGGCCCACGACGCAGAGATTTCAAGAAAAAGCAAATGACCTACGAAATGAATTTGAATCGCCGTCCTTTTGACATGATAAAACGTGGTCAAAAGTCAATTGAGTTGCGATTGAACGATGAAAAAAGAAAAAATATCGTGGCAGGCGATTATATAAAATTTACCTCTGCGGATGGCGATACAATGCTCTGCATTGTTGTTGCTGTCCACAACTTTCCTACATTTGAGGACCTGTACAAAAAATTGCCACTTGACAAGTGCGGATATACTCGCGAGGAAATCCCCACCGCATCCCACAAGGATATGGAAGAATACTACCCCATTGAAAAACAAAAACAACACTCAGTTTTGGGCATAGAAATCGCCCTTGTTAAATAATGAAAAAAGCTATTTTTGTTGACATTGACAACACTCTACTTGACTTTGACAAGTGCGCGCACCTGTCAATGAAGTCATCCTTTGAGGATTTTGGCATTCCCTTTGAGGAGTGGATGTTTGACACCTTTGAGCGTGTCAACCTTTCTATTTGGCGCTCTCTTGAAAAGGGCTATATCACAAAACCTCAACTTTTTAAAATTAGATGGGCAACCGTGCTTGCTGCGTTGAACATTGACTTTGACGGCATTGAGATGGAAACAAGGTTCAAGCATTACATCAACACCGTTGCCATAACCATTGACTACGCAAAAGAAATCCTTGAGTATTTGTCAAAAAAGTACAAGTTGTACGCAACCAGCAATGCAACTTACGAGCAACAAATTTCTCGCTTGAAAAACGCAGGATTTGACAAGTATTTTAGTGGATATTTTATATCAGAAAAAGTGGGTTTTGAAAAACCGAGTAAAGAGTTTTTTGACGGTTGTTTCAAAGATTTGCCCTACGACCTTGATGAAGTAGTTTTGATTGGCGACTCCCCCACGGCCGACATCAAGGGGGGCTCAAAATATGGTCTTGACACAATTTGGTTTGACCATAGAGGAGAAAAATTGCCTGAAGGAGTTGCACCAACTCACATCGTGCACAACCTAAAAGAGATTGAAAACATATTGTAAAGGATTGTAGACTTGAAAAATCGTAACTTGCTTAAACAATTTTTTAAATACGTATCCCTCAACGTGCTTGGCATGTTGGGGCTTTCTTGTTATATTCTTGCAGACACCTTTTTCATCTCCAAGGGGCTTGGGGCGCTTGGCCTCACCGCGCTGAATCTTGCCTTGCCTATTTTCAGCTTTATTCAGGGCGTTTCACTTATGCTCGGAGTTGGCGGTGGCATACGGTACGCCGTTGCAAAAGCAAGTGGAAATCAGCGCGCTGCCAACACAACCTTTTCAACAATTGTGATTGTATCCCTGTTGTTTTCGTTGATATTTGTGCTGTTGGGTGCTTTTGCTTCTCGTCCTTTGACCACTCTTTTGAAAGCGGACAGCGAAGTGTTTGAAATGACCCATCAATATCTTCAAATCATACTTCTCTTTGCCCCAGCTTTCATCATAAGCCACGTGTTTACAAGCTTTGTGCGCAACGATGGCAATCCAAGGCTGGCAATGTTTGCAACGCTCTTTGGAAGTCTTTTTAATATCGTGATGGACTACGTCCTCATCTTCCCTTGTGGAATGGGCATCCTTGGTGCTGTTCTTGCAACAGGCATCGCCCCCGTCACAGGCATCATCATTTGCGGTTTCCATTGGGCACTCAAAAAGGGTCCCCTTCGCCTTGTCAAGCCCAAGTTTGAACTCAAAGGCACCCTCATGACTTTATCTCTCGGCTTGCCATCCTTGGTGACAGAGTTTGCAGGCGGAATTGTGATGATCGTATTCAACAGCGTCATCCTTGGCATTGCAGGAAATATTGGCGTGTCTGCATATAGCATTGTGGCAAACATAGCATTTGTGGTGCTTTCAATGTACTCAGGTGTGGCACAAGGCGTCCAACCTCTGCTCAGCGAAGCCCATGGCAAAAAGGATTTGTGTGCAAAAGACACCTTCTTAAAGTACTCTTTGCTTACTGCAGGGGTGGCATCCACGGTCATTTACATCATTGTGGCAACTCTTGCCCCTCAAATTACGGCAGTATTCAATAGCGAAGGCAACGCAGTTCTTGCAGAAATTGCCGAGTTTGGATTGATAATTTACTTTATCGGCTCAATCTTTGCCAGCATCAATGCCTTGTTTTCAACCTACTTTGCATCCATTGAAAAACCTCTGCCCTCGCAAGCAATCACTTTGCTCAAAGGCCTTGTGCTCATCATCCCGTTCATCTATTTGTTCTCGCACTTCTTGGGCATGACGGGAGTATGGCTCGCCTACGTCATCACAGAGGCAGTTGTCCTTGTCATTGCAGTGACAATCTACGCCATATTCCGCAGGCGCACAAAAAGCGCTATGCTTACTGAGGCGCAACCTGACGAGGCAGAACAAATAAGTTTCTAAATTTTAAATTTGCAACAAAAAAACCACACAAAGTGTGGTTTTTATTTTTCTTGAACTGCTTTTTTGATAATTAATTGATATGCAAAAGCCCCGACTCTTCCGACTGACGCCTACTTGTCGTACGTGAAGGATGTATGATGGATGCGAAAAGCCCCGACTCTTCCGACTGACGCGTACTTGTTGTACGCGAAGGTGGAAGATCGGGGCTTGACAAAATCAGACACTAAATAATGCGTTTTAATCGTACCATTCAAACTCTATGTCGCCGATTGACACCACGTCTCCTTCCTTTATGCCCATCTTGCGAAGGTCGTGCATGACGCCACGATCTTTCAAAACCTTTTGGAAGAATGCAAATGAGTCTGTGTCGGAGATTGTAACGTTTTGGATGAGGAAATCAACAAGACCACCATCAACAAAGAACGTGCCGTCAGGCAGACGCTCAATGGTGTACTTTTGATCAGACTTCTCTTCCAAAGTGAAGAGTTCATTGATTTCTTCACGGCTGGGAGGAGGCAATTCATCAACCATTTGCTTGATGTCTGTGAGGAGCTCTTTGAGTCCTTCGCCAATGATTGCACTGATTAGATGCACCTTTTTGCCAATTTTCTTTGAAAACTCTTCAAGATATGCAGGGTCTTCAAGCATATCTGCTTTGTTGGCCACGACAATTTGAGGAAGTGAGCCAAGCTTCAATGAATAGTTTTCAAGTTCTTGATTGATTTGGTAGTAGTCATCAAGGGGGTCTCTGCCTTCACTGCCACTTATGTCAACAATGTGCACGATGAGGCGAACTCGCTCAATATGACGGAGGAAATAGTGTCCAAGACCTGCTCCATCACTTGCGCCCTCAATGAGTCCGGGGATGTCTGCGATTACAAATGAATCATCAAACATTTGAACAACGCCCAAATTGGGGTTGATTGTTGTAAAGTGATAGTTGGCGATTTTGGGCTTTGCAGAGGTGAGCATTGAAAGAAGGGTTGACTTGCCAACGTTGGGGAATCCAACAAGGCCTACGTCTGCGATTGTCTTGAGTTCAAGAGTGACTTGATGCTCCTCTGTCGTTTCGCCAAGTTGTGAAAATGAGGGGGCTTGACGTTGGGCGTGAGCAAAGCGCACGTTTCCTTTGCCTCCCCTGCCACCTTTGAGGGCCACAAATTGCTCGCCATCTTCAAAAAGGTCTGCTATTACGTTGCCACTTTGTGTGTCACGAATGACTGTGCCTGTGGGCACTTTGATGACAAGATTTTCTCCACACTTGCCTGTGCAATTTTTTGCGCCACCAGAAGTGCCGTTTTCTGCACGGAAATGCTTTTTGAACTTGAAATCAATGAGGGTGTTCATATCTTTGTCAGCGACAAAGATGATGTCACCACCATTGCCACCATCGCCACCGTCCGGACCACCGTTGGGAACGTACTTTTCTCTATGGAAAGACACGGCGCCATTGCCACCGTTGCCTGCCTTGATGAAGATTTTTACGTAATCTAAAAACATATATCTACCTATATCTTTTGTTCAACTTGGGAGATTATAACCTATTTTTCAGCACTTTGCAATTGATTGAGTATGGATGAGGCGGACTTTTTGCCTGCGCCCATTGCCAAAATCAGGGTTGCAGCACCTGTAATTGCGTCTCCACCTGCGTAAAGGCGGTCAACGTTGGTCTTGCCGTCCTCATCTGCAAGTATTGTGCCTTTGGGAGAAAAGGCAAGGTCTTTGAAGCTGTTTTTGATGATAGGATTGGGTGAGGTGCCAAGGGCAACTATCACTTGGTCACACTTGATTTCATGCTCGCTTCCCTCAACGACTACAGGACGTCTGCGACCACTTGCATCTGGCTCCCCAAGAGCCATCTTCACAAGGCGCATGCCGCTGACCTTTCCACCTTCTCCAAGAATTTCTACGGGATTTGTGAGCAGATTAAATTTGATGCCCTCTTCCTCTGCGTGAAGAATCTCTTCTTCACGAGCGGGCATTTCTGCTCTGCTGCGGCGATATACCAAGGTGACCTCTGCACCAAGACGTCTTGCAGTCCTTGAAGCATCCATTGCCACGTTGCCTGCCCCAACAACAACCACCGACTTGCCTTTGAGGATGGGGGTTGAAGAGCTTTCCTCATAGGCCTTCATAAGATTTACGCGAGTGAGATACTCGTTGGCTGAATAGACTCCAGAAAGGTTTTCTCCTTTGACGCCAAGGAACATAGGAAGGCCTGCTCCTGTGCCAATGAACACGGCGTCAAACTCATCAAGAAGCTCATGGACAAAGATGGTTTTGCCAACAACCACGTTTGTTTCTATCTTGACACCCAAACTTGCAAGTTTGGCAATCTCTTTTTTGACCAATTCTTTGGGCAGTCTAAACTCTGGGATTCCATACACAAGCACTCCGCCTACCTCATGAAGTGCCTCAAAAATTGTGACGTTGACGCCTGCTTTTGCAAGGTCACTTGCGCATGTAAGACCTGCAGGCCCACTGCCGACAACTGCAACTTTAAAGCGGTTAGAATCACGTTTTTCAGGCATAACGCCATTGTCAAGAGCCCAATCGGCCACATATCTTTCAAGTGCGCCTATGGCAACTGAGCCACCAAGCTTAACCTTGCGCACGCAAAGATTTTCACATTGATGCTCCTGCGGACAAACTCTGCCACAAATGGCGGGAAGATTGTTGTCAATTGTGATGGTGCGATATGCTCCATCCATATCCCCTGCTTTGACTTGACTGATAAACGTGGGGATTTTGACTCCGACAGGACATCCTGCCATGCAAGGAGGGTTTTTGCATCCCAAACATCTTGACGCTTCTTCAAGAGCAAGAGATGGTGTAAAGCCAAGCGCAACTTCTTTGAAGTTGTGGATACGCTCTGCGGGGTTTTGTGTTGGCATAACTACTCTGTCCATGCTACCCCCTTATGTTGCAAACGTGTGTTTGCTCAATTTCGCGATATGTGGATGAACGAGTAATTGCTTCATCGTAGTCAACAAGTGATCCATCAAATTCTGGGCCATCAATACAAGCATATTTGACCTTGCCGTCAACTGTCACTCTGCAACAACCACACATGCCCGTGCCGTCTACCATAAGTGAATTCATGCTGACAATGCTCTTTATGCCAAGATTTGTGGCAAGTTTTGCAACAAACTTCATCATGGGAAGAGGTCCAACTGCAAATATCACGTCAAAACGCTTGCCCTCTCCTATCAATTCATTGATTTTGTCTGTGACAAGGCCTTTTGTGCCAATACTGCCGTCATCAGTGACAATATGTGTTGGTGCAAGTGATTTGAACTCGTCAAGATAAAAGAACAAATCCTTGTTTCTTGCACCCAATATAATTTCAAAATTTTTGTTTTCTGCTTTGAGTTGCTTGGCCTGAGGATAAATGACTGCCGAGCCAATGCCACCGCCAACAAGCAGAATGCTGTCAAATTGACTAAGGTCTGTAGGATTGCCAAGAGGGCCCACAAAGTCCTTTAAGCACTCACCCACTTTCATTGAAGCAAGGCGCATGGTGGTTGCTCCCACCTCTTGCACCATGATGGAAACCGTGCAATTTTCACGTGAATAATCACAAATTGTGAAGGGCACTCTCTCGCCGTTTTCATCTGTGCGCAATATGACAAATTGACCTGCCTTTGCGTGGCGGGCGACCATAGGTGCATAAACGACGTACTCCTTTACGCGAGGACACAAATCTGTTTTTGAAAGAATTTGAAATTTTTCCATAAAACCCGTGTTTTGCTCTAAAAAATGACTATTTTTAGAAAAGTATTCTCAAATTTTGGTGTTTTTATAGTACTTGCAATGTTTTTGCAAAGGACATTCTGCACAATTTGGCTTTTTTGCCGTGCAGACATATCTGCCATGAAAGATGAGATAGTGATGGAGTTTTGACCAAACATCCTCATCAAACCCCCTCATCAACTGCTCCTCCACTTTGTCAGGAGTGTCTCCCTCTGCTATGCCAATTCGGTTGGACACCCTAAACACGTGTGTGTCAACTGCAATGGCGTTTTTGCCAAAAGCAACTGCGCTTACTACGTTGGCTGTTTTGCGTCCTACCCCGCTGAGCTTCATGAGCTCCTCTCTTGTTTCGGGAACTCCGCCAAGAGCAATAACGCTTGCAGACATCTCCTTGATTGCCTTTGCTTTGTTGTGATAAAAACCGCATGAGTGGATGTGCTCTTCAAGTTCCTCTATGGGCATATCCACAAACTCTTTGGGTGTGGATGCAATTTTAAAAAGCTTTTCGGTGACCACGTTCACCCTCTTGTCTGTGCATTGGGCAGACAAAATCACTGCAACAAGCAGTTCAAAGGGTGTTGTAAAGTCCAATTCGCATTTGGCGTCCTCATGCAACGTGGAGAGTATTTTGTAGATTTCTTCATTGGTTTTTGTCATAGTCAAATGATATCACTTTGCAGAGGTTTTATCAAGCACAAATAGGAACTCCACGCTTGAGTTCCTAAAATTTTGTACTTTTCCCATCGCTTCCAACATAAAATCTGCCTATTACAGAATTGTATTTGCCTCTTTCAAGGACGCTCATTGCCATGGGAAGATTGCGGACCAGGCACTTCACCGACAACCCGCACCCTATTGACGCCGATAAAGGCGTGTTGATAAGACGTGCAGATATGTTGTAGGTGGCAAGTTGCTCATAGTAGCGTGCCGCTTCTGCTCTGGAACGGAATGCAATAAAAAACTCTCTCATAAACTACTCCCCAAATTATATGTATCCGTCCCATAATCTACTCTACTCATTTTTGAAGAATTTTGTGAATGGGCAATCGTATTAAAACTTTTCATATAATGAAACATGGTATATCTTGACAACGCTGCAACATCCAATTTCAAGCCCAAATGCGTGTATGACGCAATAGTGGGCGACATCAAAAACTCGGCAAACAGTGGGCGAAGCGGTCATAAGCTGGCAATCAACAGCGCTTTGCGCATTGAAAGATCCCGTGATTATTTTTCAAACGCCTTTGGTGGCGACCATTTGGTGTTTACAAAAAACTGCACAGAAGCACTCAATCTTGCCATTTTTGGTTATTTGAAGCATGGCATGAGGGTTGTGACAACCGAAAACGAGCACAACAGCGTTCTGCGCCCTTTATACGCCCTTGCAAGCCGTGGGATAATAAACTTGGTCATCTTGCCTCTCAAAGACGGTTATTTGCCCTTTGAACGCCTCAAAACCATGTCTGTGGGTGCAGATCTTGTTGTTGTCAGCTTGGTGTCAAACGTGCTTGGCACCATTCTTGACACGACTATATTTGACGAAATCAAAAAAGACAACACAAAAATCCTTGTAGACGGAGCCCAAGGGGTGCCGATCATTGACATAAACATCAAAACACATAAAATTGATATGCTTGCAATTCCTGCTCACAAAGGGTTGCACGGACTTCAAGGAGTGGGCGCACTCATCTTTGATGAGAGCACGTCCCTCACTCCACTCATATTTGGTGGCACGGGCACAGAGTCTTTCAGCCCTATTCAACCCACAACCATACCCGAAGGTTTTGAGTCGGGCACCCTGTTTTCTGGAGGCATATGTGCTATGCATGCGGGAGCAACGTGGACCTATCAACACATAGACAGCTATCGCAAAACCATAAAACTATTGGCAAATGAATGCGCATATCAGTTGCGCCGTGCGGGAGCAACCGTTTACAACAAAGATTTTGACTCTGGAATTGTCACTTTCAATATTGATGATATGGACTCTCAAGATGTGGCATCAATCCTTGACAAAGACGGCATTGCTGTGCGTGGTGGCATACATTGTGCGCCTCTGGTGCACAAACATCTCGGAACAGAAAGACAAGGCGCTGTGCGTGTAAGCTTTGGAATTGACAACACCGAAAAGGATCTAATGAAGCTGTTGAACTCGGTTGAACAAATCAAAGGTCCAAAATTCTGATTGCGCCCTTTTGTCGTGACATAGCCAAAATAAGACGCTTGGCTTGATATGGGGTGAGGTTTTTGTATTTTTGATGCAACAAACAACATACTCCTGCAACTGCGGGGGCGGAAACTGACGTGCCACTCATATATGAATAAGTGCCTCCGCCCTCTATCCCCTTGACTTTTACGCCTTTGGCGTAAACATCGGGACGTGGCACTCCATGATAAACTCCATAAGATGAAAACTTTGCCACCTCGCCATCATCATCAACTGCGCCAACCGATATAACCTCACTGCTTATGGCGGGAGATTTTAAGTTGTTTTGACCATTGTTGCCAACGGCACACACCACCGTTATGCCACGGCGGACAA
>JAFVYE010000118.1 GCA_017500745.1 Clostridia bacterium
ATTGCCATAAAAAGTTTTTTAAATTTGCAAATAGACATAAATTCCCCCTATATCTATAAATCTATTTCTATGCTAACATAAAAAAACCTATCTTTCAATAGGCAATGTGAAAGATAGGCCCAACGTACAAATTGTCAAAAATCAATAGATGGACTTGAATCTGATTTGATGCATAATAAACACGATGGAGTGTGCAACGGACTCAACGTCTTGGGTGCAACCATTTTTCAGCCACTCACGGATGATGCCAACGATGCCGTTTTGGCAAAAAGTAAATATGAAATTTTGTTGCTCCTCTGTCAAGTCCTCACCTTGCAAAATCATGGGCATATATCTTGCTTTGACTTCATCGCAAAGCTTGACAACGTAGTCAAGTTCAACAAGCTTGTCTATGTAATTTATGTGGAAATTTTTGTACTCTTTGACAAGATTGAGCACAGAGCAAATCACCTCAACAGCACTATCCTTGCTCTCTGAAATTGAATCATCAAGAAGGGTGGTTTCCATGAAGGAATGGATGTCAACTTCAAGTGAGTTGTAGAGATCTGAAATGCAGGAATAGTGGGAGTAAAAAGTGGTGCGATTGACTCCAGCAAGTGTGCAAATTTCACCCACGGTTATTGATGAAAGGGCTTTGCTTTCAAGCAGGCGTATAAACGCTCTTTTGAGCTTTGTCTTTGATTGGGCACTGCGTGCATTGTTGGGTGTGTTCATAATCACCTCATCTGTTTTGTACAAATATTATAACAACAATTGTGGCAATAATCAATATGTTGCTTGAAAAACAAAAAAGTTTTAATCTATATCATCAAAATTAACCAAGTGTCGCAATACAAGGTTTAAGAGATGATTTTGACAATATAAACATTTGAAAATGAAAAGACACCGTAAAATCGGTGCCCTTCAACAATTCAAGATTTTGTCAGGTTGTCAGCCCATGACTTCGCTCAAAGGATGGCCTCCAAGGATGTGTACGTGGAGGTGATCAACGCTTTGACGTCCGTCTGACCCCTTGTTTGAAACAATTCTAAAACCGTTGTCAAGGCCAAGTTCGCTTGCCATTGAGCCCAACTTTTTGAGGCATTTTGCCAGAGTTTGTGCTTGCGCTTCTGACATATCAATTATGTTTGCGTAATGCTCTTTTGGGATCAACAATAGGTGGATTGGGGCTTGAGGATTGATGTCCTTGATGATGACCATATCATTGTCCTCGTAAAGTTTTGTGCTGGGGATATCCCCCTTTGCTATCTTGCAGAAAATGCAGTTTTCCATATGCCTCCTATTCACAAAGTCCGTCAAGGTAAAGCCCTGTGGGGACAACTGTTTTGATTGTATTTTTTTCGCCGTTTTTTGAATATACTTTGACGTAATTTTCGGTGTGTCCACACCACGTTCCATCTTCATCAACTGTTTCAAAAAGCACCTCAAGAGGTCTGCCAATTTGGTTGTTGAGATAGGCTCTGACAAGCTCCTTTTTGACCTCTCCCATGCGCTTTGCTCTGTCGTCAAGCACGTGCTTGTCAAGGACTTTCATCTTGCCTGCAACCGTGCCCTTTCGTGATGAATAGGGGAAGCAATGTACGTCTGAAAAACCAATCTTTCGGGCAAAGTCCATGCTGGCAACAAACTGCTCCTCTGTTTCGGTGGGGAAGCCAACGATTATGTCTGTGGTGATTGCTGCGTTGGGATAGTACTCTCTGATGAGATCAACTGCCCTCTTGTAATCCGCCGTTGTATAGTGACGATTCATCTTTTTGAGAGTGTCGTCCTCTCCGCTCTGCAATGACAAATGAAATTGAGGACAAAATGATTTGAGGGCCTTGGTGGCTTCAAGAAAATCTCTGTCCACAACAACGACTTCAAGTGAGCCAAGTCTAAAACGAACGTCATAATCCTTGATGGCAAGAAGCAACTGAGTCAAACTGCTTCCATTGTCCTTGCCATATGCGGACAAGTTGATGCCTGTGAGCACCACTTCCTTGGCAACTTTGGTTGCCTCGTCAAGCTCTGTCAAGATGCTTTCAATACTGCGAGATCTGCTTCTGCCACGGAGATATGGTATGATGCAGTAACTGCAAAAGTTGTTGCAACCGTCCTGCACCTTTATGTAATGTCGGGTGCGTAGTGACAGCACGCCCTCGTTTTCCTCAAAGTCTTTGCTGATTGAAAAGTCGCTGGGGGTGACAGACTTTGCACTTGTCAACCTTTCTGCAAGGCCCTTTGCAAGAGCAATTTTGCCATCCGTGCCCGACACGTATCTCACTCCGTTGCGGTCAAATTGTAATGCGTCACGTTGAGATGCGCAACCGCAAACGTAAATTTCGGCATCAGGATTGATTTTCAAAATCTTGGTGACGGTCTGACGGGACTTGCGCTCTGCCTCTGCGGTGACTGCACAGGTGTTGACAACGTAAAGGTCTGCCCATTCAAGAGTGTCGCTGACGGTGTAACCGCCATCACGCAAAATCTTGAGCATTGCGTCAGAGTCGTATTGGTTGACCTTGCAACCAAGGGTAAACACAACGATCTTAGTCATAGTCAAGCTCTCCAAGATGTTCAAGGGCGAGGGCAAGAGTGACAATTGATGCAGTTTCTGCACGGAGAATGCGTCTGCCAAGAGTGACAACGTCTGCTCCGTTTTCAAGGGCTTTTTGGCATTCTAATCCACTGAAACCGCCTTCGGGCCCCACAACAAGTGCAATGTTTTTGGCACCAGCAACCGCCTCACGTACGGTGTGCACCTTTTCATTTTCGTAGGCAAAAATTACTCTGTCAAAATCCTTGAACGTGCCCACAACCTCATCAAAATCAACAAGGTCATTGACTTGGCTGAGATACACCGAGCCACATTGCTTTGCGCTTTCAAGAGCAATTTTGCGTGCTCTGTCCAGATTGAATTTGGTTTCAGCCGAGTTTTGTGACACAAAGGGCACAATGACGTCAACACCAAGTTCTACGCCCTTTTGCACAACAAAGTCCAACTTGTTGTTTTTGAGGAGTCCGCAATAAAGTGTCACTTTGGCGTGCTTTTTGTCAACAACGGTTTCGCTTTCTATTGTCAAGGTTGCGCTGTCCTTGCCAATGCTGTCAACGGTTGCGAGACGCTCAATGCCGTCATTTGCAAGGATGACTGCCTTGTAGCCCTCCTTGTAACGAAGAACTTTTGTCATATGATAAAACTCGTCACCACTCAAGATGACTGTTTTGCCATTGATATCACTGGGGCTTACAAAAAATCTGCGTATTTCCATAAGTATTATGTTTTGTCTTTGTCGATTGCTTTTGCTTTGATGCAAGACACTATAGTCGTAGTCAAGAATGACAACGTAATGAATATGCCTACTACAGAAAAATAACTTATTCCATAAAATATAGG
>JAFVYE010000119.1 GCA_017500745.1 Clostridia bacterium
CATCATCACCGATGAGCAGACGCTTGGGGTCTGTTGAAAGAGTGGTTTTGCCTGTGCCGGAAAGGCCAAAGAAGAGGGCAGTGTTCTTGCAATCCATGTCGGTGTTTGCAGAGCAGTGCATTGATGCCATGCCCTTCAAGGGGAGATAGTAGTTCATCATAGAGAACATACCCTTTTTCATTTCTCCACCGTACCATGTGTTGAGGATGACTTGTTCACGTGAAGTGATGTTGAAGACTGCTGCTGTTTCTGAGTTGAGGCCCAGTTCCTTGAAGTTTTCCACCTTTGCCTTTGATGCGTTGTAGCAGACAAAGTCAGGAGTGAAGTTGTCAAGCTCTTCCTTTGTGGGAGCAATGAACATATTTTTGACAAAGTGTGCTTGCCATGCCACTTCCATGATGAAGCGGATTGCCATACGTGAGTCTGCATTTGTGCCACAGAAGACGTCCATGACGTAGAGTTTTTTGTTTGAAAGCTCATCAATGGCGATGTCCTTCAATGCCTTCCAAGTTTCTTGACTGCAAGGATGGTTGTCGTTTTTGAACTCGTCAGAAGTCCACCAAACTGTGTCCTTTGAGTTGTCATCCATGACGATGAATTTGTCCTTGGGTGAACGTCCGGTGTAGATGCCTGTCATGACGTTGACTGCACCGAGTTCGGTTAATTGACCTTTTTCATAGCCCGTGAGAGAAGGGTCGGTTTCTGCAAGGAACAAATCCTCATAGGAAGGATTGTGTACGATTTCTGTTGCGCCGGTGATGCCGTAAATGCTCAAATCCAGATTTTTCATTTTTTATTCTCCAAAATATTGCTTATCATATTTTACTCGGCGGAGTGACAACAGGTTCGTTTGCAAGGAATTTTGTTGACGAGCGCCGAAACTTTGCATTGTATATTTTAGCATAAAAAAAATGCGATTTCAAGGATAATCAATGAATTGAGCAAACACGAACATTGTTCATATTTTTTTGTACAATTTTGAGGATTTTTTGGGGGTTTGATGGGGCAAATGAAAAGAGGGGTTGACAATGATTTGTTGAATAGTTAATATATAAATATAACCATAACCCAACTTTAAGGTAGGAAAATATATGGCAAAACAACACATTGTGGCTTTACTCTACGACTTTGACAAAACTCTTTGCACCCGTGATATGCAGGAGTACACCTTCATACCCAATCTCGGGTTGGAAGCAGACGAGTTTTGGGACGAGGCAGAAAAGGTTGCCACAAAAGAGAAAATGGACAGCATCCTTGCCTATATGTACTGCATGATTGACCAAGCCAACAAGGCGGGATCACCTCTCACAAGAGACATGCTTGTGGAGTGTGGCAAGCACATTGAATATCATCCCGGCGTGGTTGATTGGTTTGAGCGCATCAACGAGTACGGCAGACAAGCAGGGGTCAAGGTGGAGCACTACATTGTGTCATCAGGGCTCAAAGAAATCATTGACGGCACCGTCATTGCCAAGTACTTCAAACGCATCTTTGCCAGTGAGTTTATGTACAACGACGAGGGCAATGCAATCTGGGCAAAGATGGCGGTCAACTACACCAACAAAACCCAGTTTGTATATCGCATCAACAAGGGCGTCCTTGACATCAACAACAACGTTGACCTCAACAAGTCACAACCTGATGACATAAGACGCGTGTTCTTCCGCAATATGATTTATATAGGCGATGGGCTCACAGACGTGCCTTGCATGAAGCTTGTCAAACAAAGCGGAGGACACTCAATTGCACTCTATCACAATGATGAAAAGCACAAAGTGCAACCCCTCCTTGCCCATGAGCGTGTTGATTGGATCTTTGACGCAGACTTTAGTGAGGGCAGTGAACTTGATCACGCAATGCACACCCTCATAAGACAACTTGGATGCGACAACGAACTTCAAGACATCACCTATCATCAAAAGAGAGAAATCAAATAGAACCCAAACCAAAAATAAAAACGGACGAGCAATCGTCCGTTTTTTGTTTGGTTTTGTTGGTGTTATGCCACAAAAGCAAGGGTGGGGTAGGTGCCGTCTGTGACAATCCACACCGGTGCGTTTTGAGGAGATGTTGCGTTGAGCTTGAGCTTGGTGTTGATCCAAGATGCGTTTTCAATGGTTTCGTGTCCGGGCACCACTTCTTCAACGTCTGATCTATTGGTCACGTCAAAGTTCTTTGACTCCTTGTCGTAATCAACGCCGTTGAGAGCGAGGGTTGAATTGGATGATGCGTACACGTTTGCGCACACGGTCTTGCTGTCATAGATGCCAAATGCTTTGCCAAGTTTGCATTGTTCTGGGGTGCCCGTCACGGACAGATTTGCCTCTGCATACACATATGCTACTGCGCCGTTGGTGGAGGAGTCCCCTGCGTTTTGTTGGCCTGCAATGCCGCCAGCATAAACCTTGCCGGTTGCTGATGAGGCAGACACGTTGCCCTTGAACACGGAGTATTGGATTTGTCCACGATTGCCACTTTCACAGAAGTTTGATCCAACAAAACCCCCAGCCACAGCAGAAGAGGTTGCTTCTGCGTTTACGGACACGTTTGAAAGAGACACGTGACGGAGTGCGCTTCCGCCCTCGCCAACAACACCGCCTGCGTATGCGCCACGACCTTTTGCGGAGATGGTTGCGTCAAAGAGAGCAATCTTTTCAACTGAGTTGTTGAGGATCTTGCCTGCCACGCCACCAGCGTAAGCGTTGCTTGATGCCACAGCTGTGATGGTTGCCCCTGTTGCAGAGCACTCAGTAAACGCCCCTGCGTTGACCTTGCCTGCAAACACGCCTGCGTATACGGTGTCGCCCTCGGCGTCAATGAGAGCAGAACTTGCGCTGTACAGAGAAACCGCCTTGACAAAGCCAGATTTGTTGATGCCAACCACGCCACCTGCATAGACGTCCTTGCCCTTTGCAGAGATTGCAACAACAGCCACTTTTGAGCCACTAAGCTCGCCCTTGTTGTCTGCCACGATGCCACCTGCATAAACGTCACCAAGAGCTGTGATGGTCAAATTGAACACGTTGACGTCAACGGCAGAGATGACACCAGATGACACACTTGCCACGGCACCTGCATAGTGATGCAAATCTTTGTTTTGTGACTCAAGATTGATGGTGGCGCTGACACAGAGTGATTTGATTGTGCCCTCGTTGTTGCCGATGAAGGCAAGGTGTTGGTTGTCTGATAAAATGGTGTAAGTGACAGAGTTTCCACAGCCGTCAAAAACACCCTTGAAAGAGTTGTCCCCTGCAAACTTGACAACATAGTTGTCAAATGTCACGCTTGACATGAGATAAATGTTGGCGGATTGCACGGTGGGATCGCTGTCGTCAAGAGAGGTCCAATCATTTGCAGAGTTGATTTCAACACGCTTTGTCCAGTTGGCGTACAAGTTGAAAACTCCGTCAACTGCAATGTCTGACGTGATTTGAATGCCTTGGCTTGCAGGGCTTGTGTAAAATGCCATATCCTTGACAACTTTGTTGCTGTCATCGTCAAGGACGTATTTTCCGTCTTTAGTGTCAAAGTAGGTCCACTTGTCAAAGTCATAGCCGTCTATGGCAGGATTTGCAGGGGCTTCAAGATAGTCCCCGTCCTTCAAGTTGACGTCGGGGGTTGAGATGGTTTGTCCATCAAGACCGGAGTTGAACTTGACCGTGACGTTTTCAAGAGCGCTATACCACATTGCATAGAGGGTGCGTGCGCCGTCATATTTGTAGCCCTTGAGCAGTTCAATGCTTTGTGCTGTTGAGCCCTTTGCAAGAGTTTTTGTGAGAGGAACAATGGTGTCGCCCTCGTAGTAGTACCAATACATAAAGCGATCGCTTCCGTTGTTGGTGGTGGGAACGGGGAGAGTTTGTGTTGATGCGTTGGTTGACTCATATGAGAGGGGGAAGGTGAGAGTTTTCACAGTTACGCCGTCCACCACTGTGTCACGAAGAGCGTATTTGTCGCCATTGGGCATGGACACACTTGCGCTGTAGTAGTCAGCAACGGTGCCACTGGTCAGTCCGAGGATGTTGTCCTTGACCTTTTCATCTGTGAGATATGCGGTGAGGTCATAGGACTTTGCCTTCCAACTTGCAAAAAATGTTACGTTTGAGTACACGGTGTAGGTGTCAAAGTCAACGGCATCTCCGTTGGTGAGAGTCCAGCCGTTGAACTCATAGCCCGACTTTGTGGGGTTGTACTCAGGAGCGGGTACGGTTTGTCCAAACTCAACGTTTTTGTATCCCTCAATTGCAGTGCCACCCTTTGAGTCAAAGGACACGGTAAACGTGACGGGAGCAGGGGTGTCTACGATGGGGTCATCATCCGAGGGAGTGTCTTGGGGAGGGGTGGGATTGCATGCCACAAAGCACATTAGAAGTGTGGCAAGAGCAAAGATAATCGTAAAAATTGCGACAGTTTTCTTCATGGTTTTCCTATATTCGTGGGCAAAATGCCCACGTAGTGTAGTATGTTCATTATTATATCATCAAACCCGACATTTTCAATCAAAATTTGCGGGCAAGACAATTTTTTAAAAATAAATGAGAATTCGCGGATTAAACGGCAAATTCCACGTAAAGAGCACAGAGATCGTTGACGGTTTCTGCATCTTCAAGGCGAGAATTGTCAAATCCATCAAGGGCGTTCAAGGATGCACCCATCATAAAGCGCGCAAGACTGTCGCCAACGTGATAGTTGACGGGGATGCCTTCAAACAGGCCGTCCTCTTCAATTTGGTTGCGGATGGCGGTTGAAAACTGTCTTTGGAAGGCAGGGCGATCGCTTGTTGCCATAACGTAAATTGCGGTTGCTCCACTTGGGTCAATCATGTCCACAACCTCTCCCACGTAGAAGTTGGCGGGGAGGGGCGCTTTTGAGGTTTCATCATAGGCAAAAATCACTTTGCCATCTCCGTCCACAACAAAGTTGAGGATGTGGCTGTCCTCTTGGGTGGGGCGAATGTCGCCTCCTGTGCCAGCAAGTGACGGGCCATCATACACCCAAAGGGACACAAAGGTGTAGTTTTCCTCCGCCAGACTTGGTCTTTGGGTCATATAGGCGTAGATTGACACAGACAGTATTATGACAATGGCTGCCATGAGCAGAAGGATCAGAGACGCTATGGTGGTTTTGAAAACACGCAACGCCTTTTCATTTTGGCGCAGACGATTTATTGGTGAAATCTTGACACGGCCAAGGACGTCAGGGGTGATGTTGCCTGTTTCTTGATTCAGCTGTTTTTTTATGTCCTTGACTCTCATAGGTCCTCCTCCTTGTATTTTGATTTGATTTTGTTCAAAGCGTTTTTGTATGACCATAGCACGGTGCCGAGGGGCTTGTTCAGCATCTCTGCAATTTCTCTGTGCTTGAACCCAGACACCAAATGCAGAGTGATGATCTGCGCCTCGTTTTCATTGAGTTCAGATTTTATCAATGAAGGCAAAGGGCTGGACAGCTTGTCATCAATGGTGTATTGCCCGCCGATTGAGGCCCCCTTCTCATCAAAGTCGTGAGACACCTCACGCTTCTGCTTGCTGATTTCGTTGAGGGTTATATTTTTTGCGATGGTATAAATCCACGCAAGAGTGTTTGATCCCGCTTTGTACATGTTGGCAGAAAGACGCACTCTAATGTAGGTGCTCTGCATCACGTCCTCTGCCATGTGATGATTTTTGCAAATGGACAAAATGAAAGAGTACAATCCAGACTTGGTTTGGTTGTAGAGCTCCTCAAAAGCAATTTCATCTCCATGGGCAATATGAAGCATAAGGTTGTCAAGAGCGATTCTGTCCATACAGTATATTATATCACTGTATGGAGATTATTTCAACTGCATATTTTTTTGACGGAAAAGGGATGCAAAAGACATATCAACATATGTTCAAGCAATCAATTGAAAAGCATGGCAATCAGAAACAAATGGAGGCAACATATCAACATAAACACATATGCAGAAAAACCCCCACGTCCAAATGACGCAGGGGTTCTGTAAGGGGGAGATTATGCTTGTCATAGGTATGTACTCTGTGTCAGATGTACAGCTGTCACAGATGCACATTTGACACAAAAACAGAGTTTAGCATATCATTTTGTCACTTAAAGTGTGGTTTACTTTTCATCAAGGGGAATGACGTCAAGGGGATTGATGTCCTCGCCATTCTTGCTCATTTCAAAGTGAAGGTGGTTGCCGTCAAGTGATTCTGTTGCCATTGATGATGACATTGCTCCTATGACTTGGCCCTCCTCAACGGAGTCGCCCGCCTTCAAAGTGACGCCATCTGCAAGAGAGTAATAGCGTGATTGATATCCCTCGTTGTGATCAATGATGACGTAGTTGCCGTGCAAGGGGTCAAAGCCAACCTCTTTTACGGTGCCACTTGCAACCGCCATAACCTTGCCGTCCTCTGCAATGAAGTCAAGTCCAAGGTGAGTGGAATATTGTCCCAAGGTGGGTGACCACACCAACACGGTGTTTGAGTAGTCATTGACAATGGTGCCTGTTGAGGGTGACGTAAAGGTCAAGGGTTTTACAACAGGGGTGTCGTCAACAGGGGGATTGGGCTTGTCAACTGGTGTGTCGTCAACAGGGGGATTGGGCTTGTCCACAGGGGTGTCGTCTGAGGGGTCATTTACGTTGTCTTGGTTGATGACCATATCACTTGGTCCAAAGTTGCCCGTTGCTGCAAGGGCGATCACTGTTGCTACTGAAGCTATGCACAAAAAAATAAGAAGATAGATTGCGTTCCTTTTCATAAAGCCACTAAATCTTTTTGTGGCGACTGTCATTTTGCTCATGTTTTACCTCCGTGACAGGAGTATTGACAGAAAAACGTCCTTTATACGTGGTTGCAAAAATTATTTTTGGCAGGACTTTTGAGGGCGAAAGGCGAAACCCTTGACGGAATTGCCGTTGAAAAGGTATAATAAACATATGGATTACAACAAGACTATGTACAGATTCATGCGCGAGTACTGCACAAAGCACAATGCTGTTGCCGTATCTCGTGGCGGTGTCCGTCTTTCTTACGACAAGCTTGACAGAGAAGTGCGCAGGGTGGCCGGCGGACTTTTCAAGTTGGGAGTAAGACAAGGAGACGTTGTCATGTCCGCCCTCCCCAACATTGAGCAGGCGGTGTCTTTGTTGTATGCAACTTCGGTTTTGGGAGCAATCTTTGCTCCGGTACACCCCTTGCTTTCAGAGCGGGAGTTCAAAAAGGAAGTTGAGCTTCAACAACCCAAGGTGCTGGCGATCTCGGACATCAACTTTTCAAGATTTGCCAAGCACAAGAAGGGAGCAAAAGTGGTGTATTGCCCCTATCTTGCTCACGGATTTGTGGGGCTTCCGCACTCAACCAAATTTGATGAATATGTTGGGGACGGCAACGTGCCCGCATTGCATATGCACTCTGGTGGCACTTCTGGGGTGCCCAAAACCGTGGTGCTCACCGCCTACGGTGCAAATGCCCTTGTTGACAATTTGCTCAGTTCAATCCCCTACAATTTTGACAGCAAGGACAAGATGCTGGTCACTCTGCCCATGTTCCACGGGTTTGGCCTTATTGTTGGGGTGCACGCATCTTTGTCAACAGATATGAGTGCGGTGCTTATGCCTCGTTTTACGGGCAAATCTGCGCTGAAATCCATCAAGGACAACAAGGTGACCACCGTCATTGCAATCCCTCGTATGCTCACCAAGCTTCTTGCAACCAAGGGTTTTGAAGGGGAGGGGGTGTCCTCGCTGGCCAACGTCTTTGTTGGTGGCGACACCCTGTCAAAGAGTCTTGCCGTTGAGTTTAATGATAGGATGAAGAGGGCAGGGGCAACTGCCGTTGCTCAACAGGGATATGGTTTGACCGAGATTGGAAGCGTTTGCGTCCTTGCGCCAAAGGATGCAGAGGTGGGGTCTATTGGCAGAACCATCCGCAACGTGACGCCCCTCATCGTTGATGACAATGGACGTGCTTTGGCTGATGGCGAAAAGGGCGAGCTGGTGCTTTTGAGCAATCAGACCATGCTTGGATACATTGGCAGTGATGAAGATGCTTTTGTATATGTTGACGGCAACAAATATTTGCGCACGGGGGACATCTTTTCAAAAGATGGCAACAACCTCACTTTTTACGGCAGAAAAAAACGCCTCATCAAAATCTCTGGAATGAACGTTTTTCCCAGCGAAATTGAGAGGGTGGCAAAAGAGATTTCTTACGTCAATGAGTGCGCCGTCATTGAAAGAAGCGTGGGTGGAAAAACTCAAATTGAGCTTGTCATAGTGGGCAAACTCACGGACAAACAAAAAGATGAGGTGCGAAAGCACGTGGGCAAAAACTTATCACATTGGCACGTGCCCGGCATTGTCACGTCAATTGACGCCATGCCCTACACCACAATAGGCAAGGTTGACTACAACGCCTTGGAAAAAATGTATTAATTAAAAACGCATAAATGAAAAACGCCTCGTAGCGAGGCGTTTTTTCATTGTTGATCTTCTTCAAGAACTTTGTTGTAGGCGTCAAGAACTTTTGATTTGACAAATTCTCTTGTTTCGGTGTTGATGGGATGAGCAATATCCTTAAATTCTCCATCGGGAGTTTTTCTTGAGGGCATTGCAACAAAAACACCATCTGCACCAGCAATGATCTTAATGTCGTGGATTGCAAAGCAATCATCTACGATGATTGATGCAATTGCTTTGAGCTTTGAGTCCTCTTTTTGTACCAAGCGAACCTTTGTGTCTGTAATGTTCAACATATGTGCACCTTCTTTTGCATCTCTGCATATAATAAACAAATATTACATCATTTTTTATAAAATATCAATAGTAAATAATAAAAATTTTGTATTGATAGCAAAAAATGAGGGATATGCATATGATTTGGGTATGAATATGTATAAAAATGTCAAAATACATTTTGTGGGGATTGGAGGCGCAAGCATGAGCGCCCTTGCTGAATACGTGCTGTTGCGGGGAGGCCAAGTGTCCGGAAGCGACAGGACAAAAAGTCAGATTACAGACAACATTTCAAAAGCGTGCAAAGTGGTCATTGGAGAGGATCCTTCATTGGTGGACGGAGTTGATATGGTGGTGTATACATCCGCCGTGAGCCCACAAAATAAAGAGCTTTGCAGGGCAAGGGCTTTGAACGTCCCAACCCTTGAAAGAAAGGACTTTCTGGCCCTGGTTGCCAAGGATTTTCAAAGGACAATTGCTGTTGCCGGCACCCACGGCAAAACCACCGTCACAGCTTTGATCATACACTTGTTGAAATCGGTTGGAGCATGTTTTTCTGCCCACGTTGGCGGAGATACGGAATACGGCAATTTCGTGCTGGATGGAGAGGATATTTTTGTCACCGAAGCTTGTGAGTATAAATCCAGTCTGTTGAGTTTGACTCCAGCCGTCAGCGTGGTGCTCAACGCCGAGCTTGACCATCCAGACTGTTACAAAACCTTGAAAGATTTGACAAAGGTGTTTTTGTCATTTTTGTCAAAGGGATTGGTGCAAATCGTGTCGGGGGAGTTTTTGAACGTATGCAAGAATGAGCATATTTGCAACTGTAAATATGAGAGAAATCTGTTGAAATATGAGGGCGATGTTGTACAAAACGGAGTGTATGCATTCTCAAATGGCAAGGTGGATATATGGACATATGAAAGAGTGTTGGAAAGAGAAAAGACCACGCCCAAAAACCACTCTCAAATGGTTGTTTTCAAAAATGGACATATGGTTGGACAAACAAAAACCTACGACGCTAACCCCCACACTCCCCTCAACGTGTTGGTTGCAATTGTAGTGCTGGACATGATTGGAATTGAATTTTGTCATGTGTCAAACAACGTTGAAAGCTTTGGAGGAGTGAAGAGAAGAAATCAGCTGGCAGGCAAAATCAACGGAGCGCAGGTGGTGTTTGACTACGCCCATCATCCCACTCAAATCAGAGGGATGCTTGCCCAATATGAAGGCAAAAAGTTGGTTGTGTTCCAGCCCCACACCTATTCACGCACCAAGGCGTATTTTGATGACTTTGTGAGGGAGCTGTCAAGGGCGGACAAGCTCATCATTATGGCAACGTATGGGGCGAGAGAGGTCAATGAGGATGGGGTTGATGGGGATGCTCTTGTTGCAGAAATTTTGACAAAATTTGCAAAACACGACGTTTATCACTTGAAAACGACAGATGAAGTTCTTGAAATGGTAAAAAAGCTTAGTTTTGACATGGATTACGCTTTGTTTCTTGGGGCTGGGGACATCTACGATTTGATGAGCAAGCTTGACTATGACCGACACTAAATTACGTCCTCAAGATTGAAGTCAAGGATTTGATGGATGTTTTTGGACATAGAAATGAGGGACTGGCACTTGCTCATGGCGTTGTTGAAGTCGCCACATTCAAGGGACCCTTCTTGTTCTGCAAGAGCCACCGAAAAAGCACGTATGTCTGGAGAGAAAGTAAACAGCTCAATGTGCTTGCGCTTTTGCTCCCACCACAAAGACAACTCCTTTGTCAAAGATAGTGCTTGGTCGCTTTCGGCGTGCAGTTGTTCCTCAATGGCGTACAGCATTTGGTCAAGCTGGTCAAATGTGCGGTCAATATACATATGTTCAAGCACTCCTGCACTCAGAATGATGGACAGCACCGCAAGGGCAACAAAAACCTTTTTCATTGTGCGTCCTCCATGGTCAACGTGATGCTGTCGCTGTTGTAGGGTTGCACAAACACGTCTTTGCCCTGCAATAGAAGAAGCAACACGTCCTTGCTGTCCATGTTGAGTTGGTCAAGAAGCTTGATCACTCGCTGTTTGGTGACTCCGTCCACAAGAGAAAGGTTGCCTCCAAGAAAGTTGCCTTCAAGGATTATGGTGACAGGCATAAAGGATCTGTCAACCTCAACCGATATATCCTCTGGGCATAGTGGACGCTTGTTGGCCTTGGGCAACACGGTCATTGACCCGTTGGTTTCAATGATTGCGTACTCAACTTCTGCAGGGTTGAACACGTCCTTGCCTCGCAATGCCTCCATCAAATCGTCCGTGTCCATATTCAGCTCTTTCATCACGTTGTGCAAGATGTTTCCTCTCTCAATTACCACAACGGGCTTGCCGTTGAGCACCTTGCGGAAGCGTACGCTTTTTGAGGCCAGCTTTGTCATGATTATGTGGACTATGAACAGAGTGAAAACGGGGATTATGCCATATATTATGGGGATTGTTGGGTCGCTCATTGGGATGCAAGCCAGCTCGCTTGCCACCAAAGTTATGGCAAACTCAAAGGGTTGCAGTTCTCCAAGCTGACGCTTGCCCATAAGGCGCATTGCCACAAGAAGAAAAAAGTAAATTATTATGCTCCGTACAAAAATGTTCAGCATAAAGCTATTTTGTCACGGAGCAGTTTTTTTATTACAAACTATTTTGTGCGTGCCCTATGCCGTGCTGTAACGGGCTTTAAAGAGGTTTTGTGGCTTCGGGTGTAAAAGCGCCCTGTCAAAGCTTTCCCTTTCATAGAAAGGGACGTGGTGGGCGCAAGGAGCTTGACGTAACCTTTGACGTCCACAATCTCAAAGGCAGACACGCATATGACAAAAAAGAAAATTAAATAAAAGCCAGTCACCACTGCAGAAAACCAATGGCCGACATATCTTTCAAGCACTCTTATTGTAAAGAGGCCTATGACGCCAAGTGGTGCAGAAAAGCATATGGTTTGAATGGTCTTTTTGAGTCCGTCAAGGCCTTTGAGGTGCTTTTTTAGCGTGACAAGGTTGAGGAGTGCGGTCACGGTCATCGTCACGCCCATGCCCACGGCAACGGCGTACACGCCTATGAGCTGTGGAAGCAAAAATATGCAGGGCAACATGAGCACCGCTCCTGCAACGTAGTTGATGAAGGTGCGTTTTTCAAGACCCAATGAGTTGAGCATTGGAGTGGCCCAGCCACCAATGGCAATGGGAAACACCATGGGG
>JAFVYE010000120.1 GCA_017500745.1 Clostridia bacterium
CCGAGCCCACTCCCACCTTCTCAGCATGCTTTGGCCAAGCATTCCTTGAACTGCACCCCACAAAGTACGCAGAGGAGCTTGTGAAGAAGATGGAAAAATCCGGCGCAAAAGCATATCTTGTCAACACCGGCTGGAACGGCACCGGCAAGCGCATCTCAATCAAGGACACCCGTGGCATCATTGACGCAATCCTTGACGGCTCAATCCTCAAAGCAGACACAAAGACAATCCCCTTCTTCAACCTTGAAGTGCCCACCGCACTCCCCGGCGTTGACTCAGCAATCCTTGATCCTCGTGACACCTATCAAAACGCAGGCGATTGGGATGCAAAGGCAAAAGACCTTGCAGGACGTTTTGTCAAGAACTTTGTCAAATACACCGGCAACGATGCAGGCAAAGCACTTGTGAAAGCAGGCCCCGAAGCATAATTCAAACTATTAGAACATCAAAAACGGCGATTTTTATCGCCGTTTTTCTTTTTGATTTAATAGTGACCTCCTCAAGTCCTTTTAGTCTACGCTCATCTCTTATGCTCCGCATAAAAAAAACACCCTCAAGGGTGCCTCTTTGTTTTGGTCTTTCACTGCCATTTTCCGCTTCGCAGAACAACTACGTTGTGGCACTCTGTGCCTAAATGGCAGTTCAGTCCACTACGTTCGCCCTCCCCAAATGCCGTGGCGCTTGGGTGGGCTTCACTTTTGGTCGGAGTGGCGAGATTTGTAGCAAACGAAGTGCGCGTAATAGTGAGCCGAGTGAGCCTGCTCATATAGGCGAGCGTCAGTCGCGGGCCCGCGAGTTCAGCGCTGTAGGCACAGGGCAAAGCCCCAAAGATCGCCACCTTCACTTGTGGTCTACGCACATCTCCAATGCAGTCCACTGCGTTCGCCCACTTCACTTGTGGTCTACGCACATCTGTTTATGCTACGCATTACAACTGCGTTGCGGTGCCTTGCACCCAAACAGATGGCTATGGCCAAAAACAAAAGTCCGCCTCAAATGCAAGCGCTTGAGCGGACTTTTGTTTTGGTCGGAGTGGCGAGATTTGAACTCGCGGCCTCTTGGTCCCGAACCAAGCGCGCTACCAAACTGCGCTACACCCCGTTTTCAGTCCTTGTGGACTGATTATTATTTGTTGAGTGCTGTCTTGACAAGGGCAACGATTTCATCCACTGCTGTGTCAAGAGATGCTGAGGTCTTGAGGGCCTTGTCACGTGATGCAATTTCAACAATGCCACCCTTCATATTTCTGGGGCTGACAACCACTCTGAAAGGCACACCAAGGAGGTCCGCATCTGAGAACATAACCCCTGCGCTGACGTTTCTGTCATCGTACACCACCTCAATGCCTTTTTCTTGCAATGCGTTGTAGAGGTTGTCTGCATATGCTTTGACCTCTGCGTCATCTGCGCGCACTGCGCAGACGTGCACTTGCCAAGGAGCAATTGCAATGGGCCAAATGGGGCCGTAGTCATCGTGATATGCTTCGCATATTGATGCAGCAAGACGGCCAACGCCAATGCCGTAGCAACCCATGATGGGATATTGGGTGTTGCCATCGCTGTCCAAATAGGTCATGTTCATTGCCTTTGTATATTTTGTGCCAAGCTGGAAGATGTTGCCCACCTCAATGCCACGTGACACGGTGAGTGCGTGCTTGCCACACTTGGGGCAAATGCTGCCTTCTCTCACCTTGGCAAAGTCGTGGAATTCTGCACCCGGGAGGTCACGGTCCATGTCAAGACCTTTGACGTGATATCCAACCTCGTTGGCTCCTGTCACAAGGTTGTTGACGCCCTTCAAGGTGTTGTCATAGAGCACCGTGCAGTTGTCTGTGATGCCCATAGGACCAATGAATCCTGCCACAAGGCCACAGGTGTCTGTGATTGTTGCGGGATGAACGTCACAGCCAAGATAGTTGGTGAGTTTGGTTTCGTTGACGTCATAGTCGCCACGGATGAAGAGGACCACGTAGTGATCATCCTTGTTTTGTTGATATACCACTGCTTTGCAGGTGTCCTTTGCTTCAACCCCAAGGAATGCGCTGACCTCTTCAATGGTTTCTTTGCCGGGAGTTGCCACCTTTTCAAGATCAATTGAGGGTGCTGTGCGGACGTAATCAACTATGTTGGCCGCCGCCTCCATATTTGCACGATAGTCACACTCATTGCAGATGACAATTGAATCCTCGCCAATGTCTGTGAGGAGCATAAACTCGTGGGATACGCTTCCACCCATCATGCCGGAATCCGATGCGATTGAGATGACTTCGGGGATGCCTGCTCTACTGAAGATGCGCTCATATGCCTTGTGGCACTTGTCATAGTATTGTTCAAGGTCTTCCTGTGAGGTGTGGAAGGAATAGGCATCCTTCATTGTGAACTCACGGACACGGATAAGACCAGATCTGGGACGTGCTTCGTCACGGAACTTGGTTTGAATTTGATAAATCATAAAGGGATATTTGTTGTATGATTGACCATATTCACGGACAAGATGCACCGCTGCTTCTTCGTGGGTCATGCCAAGGACCACGGGGCTACCACTTCTATCATTAAAACGGACAAGTTCCTTGCCGATGCTGTCATATCTGCCTGACTCTTGCCAAATTATTGCAGGCATAACCACGGGGAAGGACACCTCTTGACCGTCAATGGCGTCCATTTCCTCACGGAGAATTTGCTCTATTTTGCGAGTGATGCGCTTGAGTGGCAGAAAAGAAGAAAAGATTCCGCTTGCCATATACTTCATATAGCCACCACGGACCATAAGTGCATGACTGTCAACTACGCAGTCAGAGGGTCTTTCCTTAAATCTTTCGCCAACCAATTTTTCAAGTTTCATATTTGCCTCCGCAAATTACGATTTTATCCTAATCATTATATTGTCTTTTGACACAAGTGTCAAACCATTTGTCAACGCAAATTGCCAGTTTTAGGTCCAATTGCTTGTATTTTCTGCCTCGTTGTATTATAATGATGCTATCGGTGGGGCTTGGTGTAGTGGTAGCACACGGGCCTCTGACTCCCTTAGTGTAGGTTCGATTCCTATAGCCCCTGCCAAAATCTCGCTGTTGCAAGCGAGATTTTTTTATGCCGTTGACTTGCCCACGAATCTAAGATATAATAATCTTATGGCAATTCAAACAAAACAACCAGCAAAATGGCGTGAAACCGCCGACCCATTTTCCTTTGATTTCAACAACTTTAAGTTGATTGAAGTTTTGGGATATCCTCACGCTGGAAACGACGTATTTTTTGTGAAAGGCATCTTTGACGAAAAAGAAGTTTACGCCTTTATCAAATCAAAACGTCACGTTGATGCAAATCTTGAAAACGAAGTTTTCATCATCAACTCACTTCCCCTTTCAAACGTCCCGAAAGTCCTTGACTACGACGGCAAAGATTTCTCTTTCTGTGTGTTGTCGGCAATGGATGGGCAACGTCTTTCTGTGTTGGTTGGGGATAACGCTGACAACCGCTCACTGGATTATATGTTTGAATATGGCAAGACACTTGCTTCATTGCACAAATCAAAAATCGACGGATTAAAAGAGGTGAAATGGCGTAGATTTTTTGATATTCCCAGTGACGAATTCCTTGCGGAATATGGTCTTGATTTTGTAAAGGACTTTCTTGTGAAAAACAAGCCTAGCAAAATCAATCAGTGCTTTGTCCACGGTGACTTTCACTACGCAAATTTACTGTGGGAAAATGGTA
>JAFVYE010000121.1 GCA_017500745.1 Clostridia bacterium
CATTCCTCTGCAAACTTGGTCACGTCAATGATGCCGTTTTTGCCAAGGCCAGACACAGCGTCTGTGCCGGTGACGACCTTCCAGTTGCTTGCAGCAGCAGTGGTGCCAACCTTGGTTGTGCCAAAGTCAAAGCGACCATTGTTGACCTTGAGGGTGTGGGTTTGATTGTTCTTGCGGTAGTCCTCTGCGGTGACTTCGCCCTTGCCGTTTTCGCAAGCGCTCTTTTCTGTCACGTAGACGTCCTTGTCAACTTCTTCAAGGAGGAGGTTGTCAAAGAAAGCATAACCGCTTGTCAAACCAACAGTGTATTCACTGTTGTACTTGCCAAGACCAAGTTGAACTGTGAGAGAGGTGTTGGATGCAACTGCACTTTCAAAGTAGAAGGTGTAGGTTGCCCATTCGCCCTTGGTGTCAATGGTTGCATATTCTGCATAGGTTGCAGATGAAACGTAAATTCTTGCACCGGGTTTGGAGTCTGCCTTTTGGTTGCCTTCCTCGTCAAGTGAACCTTGAATGTCGTAGGTCAAAACGTCAACAGAGAGCTTGTAGTACTTGTTTGCATTGAGGTTGAAGCTTGTTGAAGTAAAGCCATATGCTGTGGGGCCGTAGTCTTGCTTTGTTGCATCTTCCACTTGTGCCTTTGTGGGCATATAGATCATGAGAGCGTTGTTGACTGCATCCTCATCGGCAGAGTAGTGTGATTTCAACTTGCCGTAGATGGTGCCGTTGTCTTTCCAAGCGCTCATTGAAGCTGTGTAGAGAGCTTCTTCCAAGCTGATGACGCCAGCAATGACTCCCTTGGGATAGGAACCACTTGAATACATTGCTGCACCTGTCCAACCATCTGCTGACAAAGGATAGCCCTGGTCGCCCTTGGTGACCTTGAAGTCGCCGTTGGAGATGAGGAGGCCTTCGGTGGGCTTGATGGTGACTGTTGTTTCATCACCAAGGCCCTCTTGTGCGTCCTTGTTGCATGCAACGAGCATGACGAGTGAAAGCACCATCAAAAGTGCCATCATAAGTGCTAATACTGTAAGTCTTTTCTTATTCATACTCACCTTTTTCGCCTAAACGAGTAGTTATTTGTATTTTAAGATTGGGGATTTTCTTCCGAAAATTATGCCCACGCGTGCATACTATTAAACAATATGCTCAGTTATTCTACACTAAAAACAATATTTTGGCAAACGGATTTCATATTTTCTCGCAAATTTATCAAAATAACTTTATGGATCTTGTTTCAACAGAAATCAACCAAGGGGAATTGAAGAGATTGCTATGTCAGCGAAAATACCATGAACCCAGCTCAAAAAGCAAGAAAATGGTCAAAATCCTTGCCTGCGTTTTTGGACTGATAATGGGCTTTGTCAACGGGCTTTTTGGAGCAGGAGGAGGCATGCTTGCGGTGCCGGTGCTGACCTATCTATATGGGCTCAACGCAAAGCGAGCACACGCCACAGCCATACTTGTGATACTGCCTCTTTGCATGGTGAGTGCGGTGGTGTATCTCACAAGAGAGGGAGGGGATTGGCAGGTGTACGTCCCAACCATAGCAGGCGTTGTGGTGGGTGGAGTTGTGGGGGCATACGCCCTCAAAAAGTGTGGCAACGTGGTGCTTCAATTTGTGTTTTACGGGGTCATGTTGCTTGCTGGACTCAAAATGCTATTTTGACAAAAACAAGTGTTTATACTGCAAAAAAGACATATAAAATCCGTGTTTGTCAAAATTCAATCATCAAAACAAAACCACGTCAACTTTAAACCACGCACATAACCTTGTGGGATTTAATCAAAAAACATGGCGTCACAAGGGGCGTGATTTTGTGGATTGACCTACATATATGAAAGAGATTTTATTTTTGATTGCAGGGCTTGCAGGAGGTGTTCTTGCAGGAATGGGAATGGGTGGAGGAACCCTCACAATTCCTCTCTTGGTGTTGCTCCTTGGGGTTGATCAAGCATTGGCACAGAGTGTAAATTTGGTTGCATTTTTGCCCACGGGGGTGCTTGCCCTTGGAGTACACTTGAAAAACAAATTGGTGTCCTTTCTGGGCTTGGCGTATTTGCTTTTGCCTGCCCTCATTTCAACTGTTTTTTCTTCAATATTTGCCACGGATTTGGGCGGAAAAACCTTGTCAATTCTTTTTGGAGGGTTTTTGACGCTGGTGGCTCTTGGCTCTTTTGTGACACAGTCTATGAAAAAAATCTAAAAATTGGGTATTTACAACTTAATACAATAGTATTATAATGTTCTTGTTGGGCAATATGAACATAATTCATATTTCAAACGAACAATCAAAGAAAATTTGCGAAGGTAGATTTTATGGCAAGAACATTCCGTAGAGGGACACATCCTCCAACCCACAAACGTTATCAGGACTATCCCTTGGAAGATTTCAAAGTACCCGAAAAGTTGTACGTTTCATTGTCACAGCACATTGGCGCTCCTGCAAAAGCCGTGGTGTCAATTGGTGACGTTGTCAAGGAAGGTCAACTCATTGGCGAGGCGGCAGGATTTGTTTCTGCCAACATCTTTGCCCCTGTTTCAGGCACAGTCAGCGCAATTGTAAAACTTCCCACTGCAACCGGTGGAGAGGCAGATCACATCGTCATTGACAACGACTTCAAGTACGAAAAGTCTTTTCTTCCCATTCTCTCTGATCCCACAAAGGAACAAATCGTTGAAAGAATCAAGGAAGCGGGCATTGTTGGCATGGGTGGAGCGTGTTTCCCCACCCACGTCAAGTTTTCGCCCAACAAGCCTGTTGACACCCTCATTGTCAATGGAGCAGAGTGCGAGCCCTACCTCACTTGCGACTGTCGTCTTCTCCTTGAAAGAGCAGGGGAGTTTATTGCTGGCGTCAAGTACGAGATGAAGGCCCTTGGAGTGGACAAGGCCTACATAGGCATTGAGTCCAACAAGCGTCCCGTCATTGACCTTTTGAAAAAGATGTGCCCAAGTGGCATATCCGTTGTCAGTTTGATCACCAAATATCCTCAAGGGGCAGAAAAACAATTGATTTACTCGGTGACACATCGTGTTGTGCCAACAGGAGGACTTCCTGCAGACGTTGGATGTGTTGTCAGCAACGTGCACACCGCCTACGCTGTGGCAAGGGCC
>JAFVYE010000014.1 GCA_017500745.1 Clostridia bacterium
CTATTTCACGAATCCCTGAGGACGCACCAAAAACCACCGATATTTCGGTAGCTTTTTCTTTGCCCAGGCCTTTGCACTTGCGCGCTATGCTTCGCATACGAACCCGGGGGTCCCGGCTGACGCTCGGCTCTATGAACAAGTTCAACGCCTTGCTATTTCACGAATCCCTGAGGACGCACCAAAAACCACCGATAATTCGGTGGTTTTTTCTTTGTCCAGGCATTTGCGCATGCGCGCTATGCTCCGCATACGAACACGGGGTCCCGGCTGACGCTCGGCTTATTGACAGGGTTGCGGCATGTTTGTCATGACGGCTTCTGCGCTTTGAAATTGAAACATCGGTTAAAAACGACAATTGTCAAACAAAATATATTAAAAAAGACCGCATTAGCGGTCTTTTTTTTTTGATACTGTGACGATTACACAACTTGAAGCACGAAGAACTTGAGATAACTCGTTTCGTCTGCTGTGAGAAGTGACGGATGGTCAAGGGCTTGGGTTTTGATTTCAACTTGACGTACCGTGCGTCCGCTTTCCTTTGCAGATTCCACAAGCATCTTTTGGAACAAGGGCAACGTCATATAGTGTGAGCAAGATGCAGAAATCAAAAAGCCACCAGATTTCACCAGTTTCAAGCCGAGCACGTTGATGTCCTTGTAGCCACGATATGCATCTTTGACTTCTGACGCACTTTTGCAAAAAGCAGGAGGATCAAGGATTACAAGGTCAAAGACCTTGTTTTCCTTTCGGAAGGTTCTCAGAACTTCAAACACGTCACCTTGCAACGTTCTTACATTTGTAAGATTATTAAGGGAAGCATTTTCTTCAACGCTGTCAAGGGCGGAGCGTGACACGTCAACAGCCGTCACAGATTTTGCAACGGTTGCGCAGTTGAGAGAGAACCCGCCGGAGTTGCAGAAACAATCAAGGACGTCACCGCCAACCGCATAGCGTCTTGAAGCATATCTATTTTCCTTTTGGTCAAGGAAGTACCCTGTCTTTTGACCATTTTTGACGTCAACAGCCATTTTCAAGCTGTTTTCGTTGATTATAACACGATCCGGCACTTCGCCATACAAAACACCCTTGGATTCGGTCAAGCCCTCTTTGATGCGCACTTGGACGTCACTACGCTCGTATATGCCTTTGGGTGCAAAAAGTTCAACAAGGCACTCCACAATGAGATTTTTTACTTTGTCAACGCCAAGAGAAAGAAATTGAACGGACAAATATTCGTCATACTTGTCAACAATTAATGCGGGTAGATTGTCGGATTCTGCAAAAACCATGCGATAGCAATTGTCATAACCCAGATTTTTGCGATAATTGTCTGCGTTTTGCAATCTTTCAACATAAAAGGCTTTGTCATCCACTTGATTTTCTTCACGAATAAATATGCGAACAAGGATTTTGCTAAGATGATTTATGTATCCTTTGCCAACAAATTTGCCATCATGAGTGTAAACAGATGCAAGAGATCCGTTTTTGTCTTTGCCTTCAATTTTTGCCACTTCGTTGGCATAAACCCATGAGTGACCTTGCAATATGCGTTTTTCTTCGCCTTTTTTGAGATAAACTGAATACATATATTTCCGCCGAAAGTTTTATTTGCATTTATTTTAATTGCAAATAAAGCAATAATCAAGCAAATGTCAGCATTTGTTCATTCATCATCAATCTTTTTGTTCAAATCTTCATTACAAACCGACGAGTCATCGGTTAAAGTGTCTGCGGTTTGGCTTTCAGGTGTGGCACTAAACAGGTCAACGAGCTTTTCATATGCGGGTGTTTCTTTGCCAAGAGGAGTAAAGGATAATAGGGCAAGGAGAAGCGAGATTGATCCAAACACCATGTAGTAGATTTTGAGCGGAGTGAAAAAAGCCGTTGCAATTAAGATTACTCCAGAAAAAATCAATCCTTTTACGTTGCTTTTTGAAAGGAATAGGGCAGGCAATTCTTTGAGTGAAAATCTATATTTTTGCTTTGATATTTTTGGCAGCTTGTCGTACTTTTTCAACAGCTTATAAATGGCTTTAATTTTGACAACAGTCAGATGTATTCCGTAGCTTTCAAGGAGTCGCAATGCCTTTCTTTCAATGCCTTTTGCAAAGAGAAAAACCCTATTTTTGTTGTATTTTGAAGCAATTGCATATACGTTTGGCATGTCTGCTATGGTTACGTTTCCGAATTTGAAATTCACATAAATCAAGACATTTTCAAGGCAAATGTAATTAAAACCACTCTCAAAAACCCTATTTTGTAGAATACTTTTTAAAATTTCAATCAAAAATGAAGGACCTTTTACTGCAAGTTCAAGGGCCAGTCTATCTTGATGATAGGGCTTGCCTTCTCTTTTGAACAGTTTTGTGAACACAATCAAAAATATGCCCACCACAGCCACGGATATTGCAAGTGCGAGCACGATGTTTTTCAGCGCCAAACCACTCCACACAAATGTGAGAAAACCAATGATAATTGTCGCACTAATGTAGTCCACAATCTTTGCCATAGACTGATTGTTGACAGAGTAGGGCAAATTATTCGTTGGGGTTGTAATTTGTTCTCTTATGCTATTATGGTCTTATCATCATTACAGAATTTTTTAAGCAACACAGAGTTCCAATATGCCATTTTGAGCATATGTTCATCGTGACGTATTAAAATGTTTCACAAGTTTTGGGCTTTCTATTGAAAAACTTGGTTTTTTTGGTATAATAGTTTTATGAAAACTATCGTTTTTGGTGGAGCATTTGATCCTCCTCACCTTGAACACAGGCGTTTGACCTCTTTTTGTTGTAAAGCATTGGGGGCAGAACGCATTGTGATTGTGCCAACCTACCTCCCACCGCACAAAAGTGGTGGATTTTTGTCTTTTGAGCACAGAGCTCGCCTTGTAGAGTTGGCATTTGAAGGTGTTGTGGACAACGTTGTTGTTGACACCATAGAATATGATAGGGCAAATGAAGGATATGAGCACAACTATTCCAGCGATGTTTTGCCTTTATTAAAGGCAAAGTATGGCGACATAGTCTACCTCATAGGTGGCGACAGTCTTGAGTATTTTGACACTTGGCACAAGCCCGAGGAGATTGTCAAAGTTTGCCCAATTGCTGTGGTCGGCAGAAAAGGATACGATGACATTGCTGGCAAAATTGCCTGCCTCAAATCAAAATTTGGAGGAGAATTTATCCCCATTGATTTTGAAGGCAGAGCAGTTGCATCCTCCACAATAAAAGCACAGCTTTTGCTTGGCAACAAGCCAGAAGATATCTCTCAAAACGTGTATGAGTATATCATCGCAAATCGCCTCGCTGACAAGTACACCCCATGGCTTGAAAAGCTAAAGAGCTATCAATCTGCAGAGCTATACAATCACACCGAAAACGTGGTGTTGAGAGCTGTTCATCTCAACAGCGTACACAACTTGAAGCAGAACTACAACAAGGTGTTTGAATCTGCCCTCTTGCATGACAATGCCAAGGAAAGACCATCTTTAGATGGTCTAAATATTCCTGACGATAGCATTGGCACCCCTGTAATGCATCAGTTTTTAGGCGCAGAAAAGGCCATCCGTGATTTTGGTGTCACAGACAAAGACGTCTTTGACGCAATTCGTGTTCACACCACGGCCTGCAAGGACATGAGCATCCTTCAAAAGCTCATTTACACCGCAGACAGCACCTCATATGACAGACAGTACCATCCAATCCCTGATTTGCGAATGATAGGCGATGAGGACTTTGACGAGGGGTTCAAAGCTGTGCTAAAATTCACTTACGACAAGCTTGTCAAAAAAGGAAATCCCATTTATCCACTCACTCTTGAAGCGGTGGAGCACTACTTAAAATAAACGTAGCATCAATGATGCGCAATAGGAGAAATATGGAATCTAACCAACTGAAAGACCTGATTTGTAAAGAACTTGATGAGCGTAGAGCGGTGGACATCACAGTCCTCAGCGTTGAACATCTTACTGTTGTGGCAGACTACTTTATCATCTGCACAGGCAAGTCAAATCGTCAAGTCAAAGCCCTTGCTGAATATCTTGAGGACACTCTTGACAAAAACCATGACGTCAAGTGTTTGCGCATGGATGGTGTTCAAGAAGGCAAGTGGGTTGTTCTTGACTACGGCGGAGTTATCGTCCACATTTTCAACGATGACACCAGAATGTTCTATTGCCTTGAAAAGCTTTGGTCAGATGGCGAAAACGTTGAGTTTTACAAAGGCGAAGGCAAATAGTTGACAAAATCGCAAAATCTTCTCAACAATTACGTTCAATCGCCTTGTTTACAATGCTGTCTTTGTCTGGATTGTCGCAACCAAGTGCGCGGTAGACATCCATATCAAAGGTGACAATTACGTTTGAGGGATCAAAGTCCACTTTGACGGCAACATCAGATCGGATTTGCTCTTTTAGAGCAATCCGTTCGGATGCAGAAAATATAGGTGTTGTGAGGATTGCAATCACAACATGATTGTTGTGTTCCAAAATCCTTGCTGACAGCACTTGCTCAAAGGATAGTGCCACGTATGATGCAATGTCAACAGATGTTGTTTCGTACATAAGGTGATTGTAGACATATGCCAAAGAAATATTCCAACAAAAGTTGGACGAAATTTACGTTAATACAAGGATTTTGACATTTTGTGGCCCACAGTCATTGACAATGACTGAATATAATTATAATATATTATTGCTTCGGGGCAGGGTGTGATTCCCTACCGGTGGTATAGTCCACGACCACGCTTGCGTGCTGATGAGGTGAAATTCCTCAACCGACGGTATAGTCCGGATGAAAGAAGCAGTCTTTTGTTTCCCCCGAGAATAATTCTTGGGTTTTTTAATGCCCAAAAGGATATTCTTATGACAGAAAATGAATTGAAACAAGTTGAAAC
>JAFVYE010000122.1 GCA_017500745.1 Clostridia bacterium
CTACGTCATGGGAGACGACTACAAGCTTCCCACCGACCGCATCATTGACGGTGTGTCCTTGAAGAGCGTGCTCTCTGGCAATATGCCCAGTGATTTCCGTGTCCACGACGTGCTTTACTATATGAAGCGTGGCAAGATTCAGGGCTTGCAAATGGCGGTTGACACCCCAAGCGGAACCTTTGACTTCAAGTACTACGACAACGTCCACTCCGAAAACTCTGCATTCATTGACCAGTTCTACAAAAACTACTTGTTCAACTTGGACACCGACCCTGCAGAAGGCTACAACATTGCAAAGAAAAATCCCGAAATTGCTTCTATGATGAAGGAGCAACTCATTTCTGCTCGCAAGGACTTCAGCTCCAACCGTAGAGGCAAAATCTAACATTTGAGGTGACACCATGCCCCCTGTCTCACTGATGATAAAACCTGCATCTTCAAACTGCAATTTGAGGTGCAAATACTGTTTCTATCACGATCTTGCATCCTGCAGAGAGATGCCTTCACACGGCATGATGTCTCTTGACACCCTTGAAAATATACTGAAAAAGGCCTTTGACTTTGCAGATGGCAGTATGGTTGTCATCAACTTCCAAGGTGGCGAGCCCCTCCTTGCTGGCAAGGACTTTTTCCGTGGATTTTCTGAGATGCTCCCCCGCCTCAACCCTAAGCGCAGTGCCGTCCACGTGGGCATACAAACCAACGGCACGTTGATTGATGAGGAGTGGTGTGACATCTTCCTCAAAAATCGCTATCTTGTTGGCCTGTCCCTTGACGGAGATGCCGTCACAAATATCTTGCGCATTGACGCAAAGGGGGAGGACACCTTTGAAAAGGCCTACTCTGCTGCAAAACTTTTGCAATCCAAAAAGGTGGATTTCAACATCCTCACCGTCATCACAAAGCCCGTTGTTGACAACATAAGCAGGGTGTATTCTTTCTTTAGAAAGAACAAGTTTAAATATCTCCAATTCATCCCCTGCTTAAAGCCCCTTGGCCTGCCCAAGGCGGACACACCAGAGTCCTTCTATGAAAACGGCGATGAGGCCGAGCATATGATTGAAGCGGAACAAGACTTCCACATCAACTCCGATGACTACGAGATCTTCCTCAAAAAAGCATTTTCACTTTACACCCGTGACTACATAGACGGCAGATACACCTCAATACGCCTCTTTGACAACTTTGTGCGCCTTGCCCACTCACAGCGTGCCGAGCAATGTGGCATGAACGGCCATTGCACCCATCAATACGTCATTGAAGCGGACGGCGAGGTTTATCCCTGCGACTTCTACTGCACGGACGAGTACTCTCTTGGCAACATCCTTGACACCGACTTTGCAAAGCTTGAGCGTCATCCAAAGGCAATCAAGTTTATTGAGGAAAGTCTTGGCATTGAGGACAAGTGCAAGGAGTGCAACTACTATCGCCTGTGCAAAAACGGATGCAAGCGTGAGCGCATAGACCTTGACAAATGCACGGCGTACAAAAACTTTTTCCCCTATGCACTTCCACACTTGAAAAGAATGCATTAGATCAACAAAAAACCCACTCAAACGAGTGGGTTTTGTTTTGAAACGTTGTCGGTTAATCTCTCTTAAGAAGATCTCTGATGTCCTTGAGGATATCCTCTGTTGTTTCCTTCTCTGCTGCTGCAGCTGCTGCGGCGGCTTCTTCTTCTGCCTTCTTTGCTGCTTCCTTGTCTGCTCTTGCTTGAACGATTGCCTTGAGCTCCTTCTTTCTGGGGACGAGAGGATTCTTGCAAGTTGCCTTTTCTTCATCGGTGAGAGATGCAACAAGTTCTGCCTTGTTCTTCATTCCACCCATGCCTTCACGGAACTTGTTGATGAGCTTGATGATTGCAAAGAGCACCATTGCTGTGAGGAAGAAGTTGACGATGGCCATGATAAATGCGCCCCAGTCAATGTAAACTGACTTTGTGAGGTCAACCACAAACTCTGTGCCAGCAGGAACTTGTGCTGCGGTGAGGCCGTCTGCGTTCTTTTCAACAAGCATTGTCACAAGACCTTCTACTCCACCGAGGGGGATTGCGTTGATGAGGGGCTTGAAAATGTTGTTGACCAGCGCGTTGACGATTGCGGTAAATGCTGCACCTATAATCATACCAACGGCAAGATCAACGACATTGCCCTTGGTGATAAACTTCTTGAATTCTTTGATAAGTTTGAATTCGGGCTTTTTGAGTTTTTTCATTGTCGTTTCTCCTTGGTTGATAAACAAACTATAAAACTTTTACGGCACGTTGTCAATGGACAAGATAAAATCTTGGACAAAAATGTGTCAAAAAATGCAAAAATAGGGGTTGACAACCCTCTTTGACGGTGCTAACATTGTTTTTGCTAGGGGTGCTGTGGCAACACGGCTGAGATTACACTCTTTAACTTGTAAGATAATTCTTGCGCAAGGAAGCGATAATCAAAGTGGTACTTTCACGTACTTTCACCTCGGCATAACCCGGGGCTTTTTTTTGCCCTAATAATCAAAAAGGTGGTATTACTATGATTGAAATTGATGCACTTTTTGACAAACTCGGTTATGTTGTTTTGTATCTTGCCATTGCCATAATTGGTGCTGGCTTTGTGGTTGGTCTTGTCCTCAAAAAGACCGCCCCCGCAAAACTGAAAGACTTTGTCAAAGTATTCGCAGGCATCGTCATTGGACTTGCAGTTGCAGTCCTTGTGACAATGACCTACGTCAAAATGCAGGACACAGACGTTGAGCCCTATCTCTTCTACCCCGTCCTTGCAACCTTGGTAACTGCCCTTGGCTCTGTCATTGGCCTAATTGTTGCCTCTGCATTTGGCAAAAAGCCCTTCCGCATTGCACTCTGCGTGGCAGGAGCCCTCATGGCAGGATGTTTTGTTGCCCTCATGGTGTGCATGTCCAAGCAGTTTGACCTTGTTGGAAGTGACTACGAGCACGCCTCAACCGTTGGCATGATTGTGTCCGCAGTAGTCATTATGGCGCTTCTTGTGGCGGTGTATATCCTTGGCGGAAAGAAAGACGTCAACAACACCCGCGCCCTTGTGTATGGTGCAGTGGCAGTGGCACTTTCATTTGCCCTCTCTTATGCTCGTCTTTTCAAACTCCCTCAAGGTGGCTCTGTCACCTTTGCAAGCCTTTTGCCCCTCATGATTTACTGCATGATGTTTGGCACTCGTAGAGGTCTGCTTGTCTGCCTTATCTATGGCACCCTTCAAGCCCTCCAAGACCCCTACATCATCCACCCCATGCAATTCCTTTTGGACTACCCTCTCGCCTTTGGTCTTATTGGTGTCAGTGGAATTTTTGTGGAGAAAAATCTCTTCAAAAACAAAATCGTGGGCTTTGTCTTGGGCGCAATTTTGGCAGTGGGACTAAGATACGCCTGTCACGTGTGTAGCGGTGTGTTTGCCTTTGCAGACTACTTCTACTGGGACAGTGAATTGATGTCCAAATATGACAGCGCAGCCATCTACAGCCTTGCCTACAACTCCTTTGCTCTTGTGGATATGGCAATAGCCATTGTGGCGGGCTCATTGATGCTCCTTTCAAAATCCTTTGTCAACCAAATGACTTTGGCATCTCAGACTGCAGTGGTTGAAGAAAGCGATGATGAGGAGACTGACGACAGTCAAGAAGAAACCGCAGAAATCTAAACTTGAAACAAAAAAAAGAAACCCAACCTCTTGGTTGGGTTTTTTGTTTACTTTATTTTTTGTTTACTTATTGTGACAAAACACCAGCACTGCCCCTTGTGTCACTTTGAAGGACACTGTCTTTTGGCAGGTGACGTTGGACACTCCTCTTGTGTCAATGGGGGTCAAAGTCAAGTTGTCAAGAGGA
>JAFVYE010000123.1 GCA_017500745.1 Clostridia bacterium
CATCCTTTCGGTTGCACGGTGGATTTTGTCGTATTCTTTTGTTTTATGATTATTCCTCGTCGCCTTCTTCTGCTGCAGGTTCAGTGGCCTCTTCTGCGCCCTCTGCGGCCGCTCTTTGCTCTGCCACAAGTCTGCGGAGAATATCGCTATAGCCGCCGCTTCCGTGACGTATACAACGTGACACACGGGACAATGTTGCAGATGAGATTTCTGTTTTTTGTATGACTTGATTGTAGGTTGCGCCGTCAAGGAACATTTGTGCGGCTTCTACACGTTGCTCCATTTTTTCAATTTCTGCATAGGTGCAGAGATCGTCAAAAAATGCTTCTACTTCTTCAGCGGTATTGAGTTTTGCAAAAATTTCAAAAAGATTCATAGGTTGCCTCATTTATACCTATATTTTACACTTTTTCTTTAAGAAAGTAAAGTGTTAAAGTGATTTTGCGGAAAAATTTGTGTAAATAAATGACAATATCTGCGTAAATGTTTAATATTCTCTCTTTTTTGCAGGCGTTTGCCTCTACCCACGGTTGCATCTATTGTTTGTTTTTGCCTTAATACAAACAAAACTCCGCGGGCAACTGAACTACACAACGATTTTCATTTTCTTCCATTGACAACTGATCGCTGACAACTGTCAAAAGACAAACAAAAAACGGACGATTGCTCGTCCGTTTTGATGCTTAACCAAAGTGGAATACAAGAAGCAATATTGCCGCTATCATAACGAATACTCCGCCTACAATCAACACGTGGTTGACTTTTCTTCCCTTCTTTTTTTCTGCCTTGCGCTCCTTGTAGTCATAAAAGGATTCCTCGTTGCGCCAGTCCCTCTTGTTGTTGGTATAACGTTGCTTCCACAGTGAAAATGAATAGCCAAAGCCATCAAACGTTCCCATTTTAGATGCCCATATGATTCCGCCCACACAAAGGTACAATATGCCTGTCACAAAGAATGCATCGCAGGCACATCGTACGGCCTCTTTTGGACTGAATGCAGTTGTGAATGCACCACGAAGGGCACTGACGCCAATCATAATTGCAACGGCAACCGCAAGGGTGATGGCATAGGTTTTTATCTGTTTTTTCACAACTTACCTATTATTTTGCAAGGATCTCTTGATACTTTTGGAATTCTGCTTCGTTGCAAGAAACAAAGTGTCCAGGAGCAACTTCTCTCAGTGTAGGTTGATCCACTGAGTAGTCATGGTCTGCAAGAGGATTGTAGACAATACGTTCTCTCTTCTTTTCATAAATAGGGTCAGGAAGAGGAATTGCTGACAAGAGTGACTTTGTGTAAGGATGCAAAGGATGCTTGAACAATTCATCTGATGATGCAAGTTCCACCATATTGCCGAAGTACATAACTGCAATTCTGTCTGAGAAGTATTTGACAACTGAAAGGTCGTGTGCAACAAAGAGGATTGTGAGGCCAAGCTCGTGTCTAAGGTCGTTCAAGAGGTTGATGACCTGTGCTTGAATTGACACGTCAAGAGCACTGACAGGCTCATCTGCGATGATGAGCTTGGGGTTCATGATGATTGAACGAGCAACGCCGATACGTTGTCTTTGACCGCCTGAGAATTCGTGAGGGTATCTGCCTGCGTGTTCTCTGACAAGACCAACCTTTTCAAGGACTTCATAGACCTTTTCTTCAATGACTTTCTTATCTCTAATGCCACGGATCTTCAATCCTTCTGCAATGATTTCTTTGACGGTCATACGGGGGTCAAGAGATGCAATAGGATCTTGGAAGACCATTTGGATTTTGGTCACAAGGCGTTCCTTTTGGGCAAAACGATAATCTTTGACAAATTGAAGGAGTGTCTTTTTGTATTCAGGAGACTTTCTGTCAAGTTCTGCCAACTTTTTGAGATATTCTGCCTTGACAACGTCTGCTTGTTCCTTGGCATACATCTTGTCGCACTTCTTTTGGTCGCGTTTGGCTGCCCTGATTTTGACGTTTTCTTCCTTTGCGACGTTGAGATAGTTGCGGACTGCTGCTGCAACGTCAGGCTTTTCTGCGCCGTCTTCAACTTTTTGTCCCTTCACGGCTTCAAGAACTTGCTTGAATGCTGCCTTTTTGACGTCTTTGTATGACTTTGTGCCAGCGCAAATTCTTCTTCCTTCAAAGTATACGTTGCCTGAAGTGCAATTGTACAGTTTGATGATGCTTCTGCCAGTGGTAGTTTTACCACAGCCGGATTCGCCGACAAGACCGAAAACTTCGCCTTTCTTGATGTCAAAACTGACGTTGTTGACTGCTTTCAAGGTGGCACGGCCAAGCTTGAAATATTGGCAAAGATTTTCAACCTTCAAAAGGACGTCATCGCTTTCGGGAGCGACTGTTTCAACAACTTCTTCTTGGAGAACAACTTCTTGTTCGTTCATAAGATTTTCACTCATAATTAGTTTTCTCCTCCTTCAGTTTTTTCAGCTACGTCAAGTCCATTGAGTTTTCTCATTCTTTCAATACGAGCAGAAACTGACTTGGGCAATTCAATCTTGGGTGCATCGGGGTGCAAGAGCCAAGTTGCTGCTGAGTGAGTTTCGCTGATCTCAAACATGGGAGGTTGCATCTCAAAGTCTATCTTCATTGCATACTTATTACGTGCTGCAAATGCATCTCCCTTGGGAGGATAGATCATATTGGGAGGTGTGCCGGGGATGGCTTCCAACTTCTCGTTTGTGTCAAGGTCAGGCATTGATGAAAGAAGTGCC
>JAFVYE010000124.1 GCA_017500745.1 Clostridia bacterium
CACTCCCCGCTTTGGCTACAAACAATTCACAGGATTGTTTGTTATACGCGTCGCGCCACTTCGATACGTCTCCGTAAAAATGTTTAATTCTGTTTGAAAGTGCGGATGTAAGCCAGCTCGTTATGTCCGGTCGTGGGCAAGCACTCCCCGCTTTGGCTAAAAACAGTTCGCTGGACTGTTTTTTTACGCGTCGCGCCACTTTGATAACTCTCCGCATTTGGCAACAATCAATAGATTTTGTGCTGTTGACAGGTGTATTTTACATCATTCAAGGGCTTTTTGCAACAAAAATTGGGTATTGCTTTTGGTCCATTTAGTATGTATAATTATGTTATCATATAAGGGGATAACACTATGAAACTCAATCTTACAAAAAAACAAATTCTCTTCGGACTCCTTGGCCTTTCTGTTGTGATAATGATTTTGGGCATTTTGTTCCTGGTCAATGCAATGGGCATAGCAGATTTTTACACCGCATATGCGGACATTGACAATGCTCTTGGCAAATATATCATTGTCATATTGACCATGGCAACAGGCATCATGCTTTTCAGCAACGTGGCAATGCGCTTTGAGGACAAAAAACTCCGCAACGGACTCACAGGATTTATCACTGCGTTTGCATTCATTCTCACGTTGCCTCTTGTGTACGTGTTCTTTTCATTGATGCCTTTTGCAGCAAAATACGACACCGCAACGGTGCTTGCATCAGGTGGTGTTGCACACATTGGTGACTTCACTCCTGAGGTGACTGCCCTCTCTGCAGAAGCCCTTGGCCTCAACGCCATTGACGGCATCATGGGCGTCAACAACATCTATCTCGGCTTTGCAGATTGGTTTGGCGAAGGTGCAGGGCTTTGGGTCATCCTGTCATTTATGATGATCCTTGGCATTGTATTCTTGTTTGAGCCACTCATTGCAGGCATCTGCGTCATGAAGGGCAAGATGCTCCAACTCTTTGGCAAGGACAATGAAGGCAAATTTCAAGCAATAGCCATTGTTGATTTGCCTTGGGCAAAACAAGAGTGCGACTGCTCCTGCTGTGAGCATCACTGCCACTGTGAAGACAGCGACGCTCAAGAGGAAACCGCAGAATAACAACAAAACCAACATCAACAAAAAACCCACTCAAACGAGTGGGTTTTGTTTTTGGTTTACATGTTGTTTTTTGGCTTAGTAGTCCATGCCACCGGCGGGGGGTGCCATCATGGGTTGGGGCTCTTTGATGTCGGTGACAAGTGCCTCGGTTGTGAGGAGGGTTGATGCCACGCTGGTTGCGTTTTGAAGGGCGCATCTGGTCACCTTTGTAGGATCAAGGATGCCTGCTTCAATCATATCGCAATATCTGTCCTTGGCTGCATCATAGCCGTAGTTTGCCTTTTTCTTTGAAATGATGTTGGCTGCCACAACACCACCGTCCACACCTGCGTTGGATGCGATTTGACGGATGGGTGCTTCAAGGGCTTTGATGACAACGGTTGCGCCTGTTTTGACGTCGCCTTCAAGCTTTGCGCATGCTGCTTTAACTGCGGGAGCGATTGAGAGGAGTGCCACACCACCACCGGGGACAATGCCTTCTTCAACTGCTGCACGAGTTGCGTTGAGTGCGTCCTCAATGCGCATCTTGCGTTCTTTCATTTCAACTTCGGTTGCTGCGCCAACGCCAATGACTGCCACGCCACCAGAGAGTTTTGCAACTCTTTCTTGGAGTTTTTCCTTGTCATAATCGCTGGTTGAAAGGGCGATTTGATTGTGGATTGCCTTGACTCTGTCTGCAATTGCGTCGGGATGTCCTGCACCACCAACAATGGTTGTGTTGTCCTTGCCCACTTTGACGGACTTGGCTCTGCCAAGCATGTCAAGAGTGACGTCCTTGAGTTCATAGCCCAGGTCACTGCTGACAAAAGTTCCGCCTGTGAGGATTGCGATATCTTCAAGATAGCTCTTTCTTCTGTCGCCAAAACCGGGGGCTTTGACTGCTACGCAGTTGAACACGCCTTTGAGTTTGTTGACAATGATGGTTGTAAGTGCTTCGCCCTCAATGTCATCGCTGATGATGAGCAGTTTCAAGCCGTTTTTGAGGACTTGTTCAAGGAGAGGAAGAAGTTCTTGAATATTGCTGATTTTTTTGTCTGTGATGAGGATGACGGGGTTGTCAAGTTCTGCCTCCATCTTTTCGGTGTTGGTGACAAGATAGGGGCTGACGTAACCACGGTCAAATTGCATGCCTTCAACCACCGTGAGTTCGGTGTGCATTGCCTTGCCTTCCTCAATGGTGATGACGCCGTCCTTGCCCACCTTTTCCATTGCTTCTGCAATGAGGTTGCCGATGGCCTCATCTCCTGCAGAAATTGCGCCTACTTGAGCAATTGACTTGCTGTCCGTGATGGGTTTTGAAATCTTTTTGAGCTCCTCAACGGCGCACTCGGTTGCGTAAGCAATGCCTCTCTTGAGCACCATAGGATTTGCACCTGCTGCCACGTTTTTGTGGCCTTCCTTGACGATTGCTTGTGCAAGAACTGCTGCTGTTGTTGTGCCGTCCCCTGCCACGTCGTTGGTCTTGGTGGACACTTCACGGATGATGGCTGCGCCCATATTTTCAAAGGGATCGTCAATGACAACTTCCTTTGCAATGGTCACGCCGTCGTTGGTGATGAGAGGACCACCATAGGGCTTGTCAAGAACCACGTTTCTTCCCTTAGGTCCAAGGGTGATTTTGACTGTATTTGCCAGTGTATCTACGCCTGCTTCAAGGGCTTTTCTTGCGTCGTCGCC
>JAFVYE010000125.1 GCA_017500745.1 Clostridia bacterium
GACGTGTGGGAAAATCAAGAGGCTCTTGACCGCCACCACCTCTCCCCTGTTATGAGCAAAATCCTGTCATTGAGAGAAAAGTACAACCTGACAATGACCGTCCAGCGCTTCACAGACAACTCCCCTATCCCCGACAAAGACAAACAATATATAAAATAAACGCACAACCCGTGCGTTTTTCTTTTTTGCTATTGAATCACGCCCGCTCATATGTTATTGTAAATCTATGAAAACACACAAGAAGAAATCAATTATCATTGCAGTCATAGTCCTTGCCTGCCTGCTAACTATAGGCTGTGGGTTGGGCATTTGGGCGGGAGTCCTTGTTGATGACGTCTATTTTGCCAACCGCACAGACAACCTCCGCTATCAAGAGGAGCACCTTGAATATCTCAAAAACGTGTACTACGCAGACTACACCCCCAAGGGCGAACAGAGATTTTGCAACTTCAATTTGCAGGAGGCCTTGGACAATGGCGTGAAGTACAACGAGGTGGCTTTCCTTGCAACTCACAACAGCTATCAACGGCTCATCACCGAACAATCAAAGAGATTGCAACTGCCCCTCAATATGCTTTCATTTGGGGTGACTTATCTTACTATGTTCAAAAAGAACGACTACGAAAACGACACCCTGACCGGTCAGTTTGAACACGGCATACGCAGTGTTGAATTGGACGTTGAAGCAAGGGTTGAGGACGGAAAGGTGTCCTTCACGGTCATGCACGAGCCCGTCCTTGACAGCGCAAGCACCTGCTTGGATTTTGAAGGCGCTCTTGAGGAGATTGCATTGTGGTCGGACCACAACCCCAACCACTTGCCCATTACGATTCTCCTTGAAGCCAAAACCGTGGTGCCTCACATTGATGGCCTTGAGGCCTTTGACGTGGACCATGCCAACACCTTTGACGCTCTGCTCCGGAAAAAGCTTGGGGACAAGCTTATGACCCCTGCCCATATGCTTGGCAACTATCCAACCTTCAAGGATATGCGTGAAGCAGATGGCTGGAAGCCCTTGAAAGAAATGCTTGGCAAAGTGGTGGTCGTCCTCCATGAATCAAAGCTTGCCAAGGCCTACATAAAGCAAGATGAAACCTTGCGCACACAGGCAATGTTTCCTTCCGTGCTGTACAAAGACAGAGCCATTGCCCAAGCGGGATTTGTCCTTGAAAACGATCCAAAAAAAGCAGTTGATCGCATTGAGTTTTATCGCGAACAAAACTATATGGTGCGCACTCGTGCAGACAGCTATCCCAAGTTCAGCAACGATGACTACACTCTTGCAGGCCAATGCGTGTCCAACATAATAAGCACAGACTATTGCCCTCGCTCTGTCCGCACAGACCAGCACACCTACTCCTTTGACGGCTACACGGTCAAACTCGTAAGTTTCTAAAACAGCACTTTATCAACAAAAAAACGCACCGATTAAGGTGCGTTTTTTGTTGCTAAACTTGGATTTTGGTCTCGTTGCGAGGGTAACCATCAACACAGGCAGACGCCAAATAGCGCTCTGCTAAAAACGTGATATTTGGATGTATGGCAAGGAATCCTATGCGATTGCGGCCGATGCGTACTTGGTGTACGTGAGGGTGCAAGAGTGACGACTGACGCAGGCAGACGCCAAATAGCGCGTTTTTACTCTTTGGCTTTGACTATATCCAAGGGCTTCAACACCCTCAACTTAATGAGGGGGAGGATGAAAGATGCAAGAACTATGCCGACGACCAAGGCGCTGTTTTTCAACATATCTATGGGGCTTAGCGCAAGGATTTTTATGTCAATGATGAAGTCGTTGGGAGCAAGCTCTACCAGCGATTTGATGAGAATGTCGTTGGCTACGTCAGTGAAAACAACTGCTCCAAGAACATAGAGCACGACAATCAGCACTGCTGCAACGATAATCTGCAGACCGAATATGACGGCAAGTTCTAAGTTGCGTGCGCCCAATGCTTTCAATATGCCAATTTCGTACTTTCTTCCCTTCACAAGTCTAAGACCATATGCCACCAAAATCAGTACGGCACAAAGACACAGTCCAACAAAAATAATGTTGAAAAAGTCGCTAAAAACATCCACTGCTTTTGTGACTGTTGAGATTGCCATGGCGGTGATTGAATTCATTGTAAACCCGTTTTTCACTGCGACGTCACTGATTGCTCCCACGTTGGACACGTCGTCAAAATAGAGCGCGGACGTGAAATTGTTGATTCTTGTCAACTGCAAAAATAGGGGCTCACTTACATATATAGAATTGCCTTCCACCAATTTTGTGATTGTAAGATTTGCCACGTACAAGGCATTGGTTTTGTTAATGTCGTAGGCGTGATAATAGTGGAACTGAACAACCTCAGGGGTGAACTGGTCCAAATTGCCGGCATTGTAGTTGGTGTTGAAGATTGTGTTGTACAAGGACATAGACATCACAATCTCGTTGTCTTGCAAGACGTGGTCGCTTCTTTTCACTGCATTTTCAAAATATCTGTCTATCTTGAATTTTTCGCCGTCTTTGACAAACTCGGCATTTGGCATAGGCACCCAGGTTTTTGCGTTGAGGTTGAGGACGTCTTCCTTGAAGTTGGGGTTGGTCGTATAACTGATGGACAGATGTTGAACAATGTCATCGTAGTATGCGCGATATTCCGCCCCCGTTGCCAACTCTCTCAGCTCATCTTTGGTGGTGTTAGGATCGGCAATTTTGTCCATAACACTCTTATGTTTTTCCTTATATCCAGTTTTGATGATGCCATTGACATAGGCATAGACGTTTACGTTCATGCATTTGTGGTGGCCAAGCAAGGACTGATAGTCAACAAACAAGGGATTGTCTCTATAGAATAACATTGCGTCCGCCGTATAGTCGGTGATGTAAATCCCGCCCGCCTCAATTGTGTCCGCCAACGCCAGATATTCAACCTTGCCAAAAACTTTTGCCATGTATTCTTCGGTGGTGACAAGCGTACCTCTCGTTCCGCTGAAATATACTTCGTCAAAAGAGGGGGTGTTGTACATATGATCTTCAGCCAGTTTATATGATGATCCGTAGTCCAAAACCACGTTGACAAGCTCATACACGTTGCCCACATATCCTCCCTCATAAAACTTGGCAACATCCTCGTCATATATGGGGATAAGACTGCCCTTGTTGACACTGACCTCCCCGTCTGCAACGGTTTCTTTATATAAGGATATAGAGGACTGATTCACTTGACTGAGTTCGTCTTCAATGATTCGGCTTGAGTCAAAGTTGACAATCAATTGGCTAAGCCCCAATATCATCACCAAACAAGCGACAATAAAGGAATATATCACAAGACGCGCCACGTCTTTTTTCAAAAACTTGACTGCCAACTTCAAAAGATTTTTGCAAGACAATCCTTTGCTTTCAATTTTGTCTTCAATTTGAACAGCAAAATCCTTTTTGTCATTGTCAACAAAGATATCGTTGACTTGAGTGATTTTTTTGATTTTACCCTCTTTGACGCTTTCTGCGATAAGGTTGTTGTCCTCTTCGTCAAACTCCTTGTAGGCAGGCACAAACAACTCTCCGTCCAGAATTTTAACCTTGTTGTCATAGTGCTCATTGCGTTTCAAATCGTTGATGATTTTGCCTGCGGACAATTCAATTATGCGGTCTGCGTATTCTCTTGCGTCACTCAAACTGTGGGACACGATAAGCACCAGCGTATCCTTTGACAACTCTTTCAAGAGAGACATGATTTGTGCCGTTGTCTTTGAGTCCAAATTGCCTGTTGGCTCATCAGCAAGTATTATGCGAGGATTTTTGATGATAGCACGAGCAATGGCTATGCGTTGCTTTTCGCCTCCGCTCAATTCTTTTGGATATCTATTTTCATAGCCAGACAACCCAACCTTGTCAAGTATACGCAAAATTGCTTCTGTGTCGTTTTGTCTTTGTAGGTCAAGGGTGACTTTGATGTTTTCAAAGACTGTCAATTCATCAATCAAATGGAAATCTTGAAAAATGTAGCCTATCATAGAGTTGCGATAGTCAACAAAATCCTTTTCTTTAAACGTTGAAAAAGCGTTGCCGTTGACTGCCACGTCACCGCTTGTCAAATTGTCAAGACCGCCGACTATACTGAGAAGAGTCGTTTTTCCGCTGCCACTTTTGCCAACGATGAAAACGAATCCTTTGTCGGCAAGAGAAAAGGAAATGTTGTCAAGTGCCACACACCTGTCTTTCTTTTTGCTTTTGTAAATTTTTGTGAGCCCGCTAATTTTAATCATAGGTCTCCTCTCTTTATGACGATTGCGTCTTGTTTTTAACAAAACACAACTTTATGTTGTCGCTTTGCTTGTTTAACTGCGGTTTATGATAATTTGCTCATATATTTATTAATTTTGTCCTGGCTATGCAAGCTGGACACAAGAGGAAAAACGTTGATTTTCATGCTTCACCTATCCTTCTACAATTTTCACGTTGCCATTGGCTGTTGCGTATCCGCCGTCTTGATAGTAGACCACTCCGTTTACGTACACCGTTGCTCCTCTTGGCACAGACAACACTGCGAACATTTCTTCTGGCAATGTGACACGGACTGTGTACGCTTCATCCACCTTTTCATATTCAAAGGTTATGATGCCCTTTACGCTGGGCACGGTGCAACTCATATTGTTGAACAAGGAGTACTGTGGTTTGATTTCTACAAGGTCATATCCAGCGATCATGGGAGTTATGCCTGCAAAATGCTTGCTCATTATGACAAGAGGGCCACCACTCCAAGCGTGGTTTTTGGTGCCTCGCCAAGAGTCCCAAAACTCCCACAAGGTGGAGTAATCGGTGTGCATCATGTCGTTGTATCTATCCTTGATTCTGTCCTTTGCCTCTTGATATCTGCCCATCTTGCACAATGCTTCAAGGACGTAATACTCCATATAAGGACTTGCGTTTTGAGTGGTTGTCAGCACTCCACAAATGGTGTTGTATTGCCACCTGTCTGCAAGCCCAGAAAGGACTGCAATAGCGTTGGCTCTGTCATCTGGTTTTTTGACGTCATCACTCTTGTATCCGTCATCTGTCCAAAGTGATTTACAGCCCATTGCGATGATTTGCCGTCTTTGTCTAATAAAGCGCAGATCATCTGCTCTGCCAAGCACCTTTGCCATCTTTTCCACAGAGGACAAGGCGTAATAAACCCATGCGTTTTCAATGGTGGTCACGTCTGCCTTTTTGCCCCAATCAGCCCAATCCCAAGAGCCCTCTCTGTGGACAACAAGGTTGTCCTCGCCGATTTCCCACAGCTTCAAATATCTCACAGATGGGTCATACACCCTTTCAAGAAATGCTTTGTCCCCTGTATATTCATAATAGGTGTAGAATCCAACTATGCCCGCAAGTTGCTGGACGGGCAATTCAAAATAGTCTCCACTAATTGGCACAACGGTTTGGAGCACTCCCGTGTCCTCTGCCCTCAAAAGCATTGCTTCCACTCCCTTTTGATAGAGAAGATAGGAGTTTGAATCCATGGCGTACATGGTCATGATCATTTCATTGGTGACGTCACCCCACCATTGAGCTCTTTCTCTGTCCGGGCAGTCCATATAGTTGTCACGCATGGTGACGTAAAGGGTGCGAAGAGATTTCTGCCATAATGAGTTGAAAAATTCATCTTCTGTTTTAAAGTTGCCTGCAAAACTGCTGTCATAGCCCGTCTCACGATATTTGAGGGCCACCACGGTCACTCCCTTGGGGATTTTGTAGGTGACGTGCTCTCCGTTCATCCAGCCAAGGGCTTCAAACTCCTGCTCTCCTTCCTTGGTTATATAGGTGGCAGAAACCGAACCTGTAATTTCGGTGTTCTCGGTGGTTATGCGGATTCGTTTGCCTGCGGGCGCAATGACTTTGAGATATGGCGTAAATTGTGCATTGTATGGGATGTCAACGGTGATCTTTTCTCCCGTCAGCTTTGTGACGGTGTAGTTTTGATACTCCCCAGAGTTTTCATAATCCTTGAGCCCGTAATCCTTCAAGAAAGGAATCCCCCTTGGATACAGCTTGCCATAAGCTCCTTGACCACCAACGGCGTGCTCTGTTGCCCTCTGCCAAGATGAAAAATCGTAGGAGGGCGCTGTCCAATCTCCAACCTCTTTGGTGGCATCGTAATATATGCTGTATTCTGCAATGCGGTAATTGGGCTGGTTGAAAACTCTGTCAAGATATGCGCCGTGCCTTTTCACTCGCCAACTGCTGTCCGAGCATATTGTGACACCATCGCCAACTGCTTCAAACAAGAAACCGCCTTGGCCACAGGTGTTGTAGGAGTAGCTTTTTTCATTGCCCCAAAACCACACCAATGCGCAGATCAGGTTGTTGCCCTCTTTGAGATGGGACGCAAGGTCAATGCTGTCGTAATAACCGCTGTTTTCATCGGGGCCTCTCTTGACGCCACCTTCAAAAACAACCACCTCGCCATTGACGTACAGCCAATATTTTGAGTCCGCAGAAACGTGGGCCACAAGGGAGGTGGGCACACTTGACAAAACCACCTCTTTGGCAAAACACATCCAAGTGTTTTTTGTGGTCAAATTGTCGGTGTCCCATATCCACTTGGCCTGCCAATCGGACTTCTCCTCGGTGGATATTGTTTGATATGCGGGGATGGATTCGGGGATGTCATATTCATTGGCAAAGGGCACAAAATCCCCTTGCTTGAAAGTAAAAAGGGAGGTCAAAAACGCAATGGCGATATATATGTATGAAATCAACTCTGCCCAAAAACGCATATTTTCCTCCGAAACAAAACTGGGTCAGTTTTGTTTTTCTCACTTGATATACTTATTCTATCATATAAAAACACCCACTTCAACCTCAACTTGCAACAAAAAACGTAACAACTTGATAAGATGCGCAACACGTAAAAACGTAATATTTGGACACGTAATAACAAAAGAAAAGCCCACGAACAAGCTGTACTTGTTGTACAAACTGCTCGTGGGTTTAAACTTGCGCTGTTGGGCGCTAAATAGCGCTTTTAGGTGAGTTCAACAAGGGATTTGAATACGGCATCATTTTTTATCAGCTCATCATAAGTGCCATATTCAACTATATTGCCGTTTTTCATCACGATGATTTCATCAAACTTGGATAGGATTTCCTCATCAAGTCTATGAGTAATCATAATCTTTGTTGTGTTGTCTATGTTCAACAGATTGTTTGTTATTGATGCAGAGGTTTCGTTGTCCAGCGCGCTGGTTGCCTCATCAAGTAATAATAGCTGTGACTTTTTAACCAAAGCTCTTGCAATGCTTATCCTTTGCTTTTCGCCACCGCTGAGATTGCATCCGTTTTCTCCGCAACGATATTCTGCTCCTTTTTCTTCAATCAAGGACGCCAGCCCCGACTTGTTGATTGCCTCATTGAGCAGGTCTTCATCTATTGTGGAGTACATAGTGATGTTGTTGATGATAGAGTCGTCAAAGACAAAGACGTTTTGCTCCACAAATGATGAAATTTCAAACAATTGATCTATTGATATATCTCTCAGTTCGGCATCATTGTAGTGTATTGTGCCTGAATAGTCGTTGTGCTTGCCCAACAAAAGATTGACAAGGGTGGTTTTGCCAGAGCCACTTGTTCCAACAATGGCGTAGGATTTGTTCCTTTCAAATCTGTGACTTACACCATCAAGCACAACCTTGTCATCATAGGCAAATCCAAGATTTGAAAGGGTGATTTCTTTGATGTGCTCCACCTTCTCTCCATCATTGCTGTCGGCTTCTGCTTTGATGATTTCACTTATCTTTGCAAAGAGGGGTTTGCAAGCACGCCTCTTTGACCACACTGTGGGAATTTCCATAAGGGGATTTATGATATAATTCATCAACTGGACAAACAACAATATGACGGAAGGTGCAATATCTCCTGTTTTAATTGATATGTATGCACCAATGAAAAACACCCCAAACTGCGACACCAAGCTCAACACCGTTTGCACCATTTCCATCAGCGCAAGTGTCTTGGTTTTGCTGGCTTTTTTGCTTTCCAACACGTCATTGTTTTTGACAAATAAATCTTTGATTTTGTGCTCTGATTTGAAAACCTTGACCGTTGAAAATCCTATCAAGTTATCCTTGACAAAGTGCATAAAGCTTGCATTTTGGTCGCTGATTTGTTTTTCATGGAAAGCAAGCTTGCCACCCACTATAATTGCCCCAACAAAAGGAAGCAGTGACAGCACAATCCCTGCCAAAGTCAACCAAGGGCTGTATATCAGCATCACGACAATTGTGGACAAAAACAAGGTGACATTTGTTATCAAGCCAAAGGCGGACAGCAGATAATCTTCCTCAATTTGCTTCACGTCGTTGGTCAGTGCAGAAATGTACGTTGACGTGTTGTGCTTGCCAAACCCTGCAATGCTTTTGTCTAAAATACGACCATAAACATTGTTTTTGTACTGCGTTAACGCACGTTTCTGATATTTCGGTCTCAAAAAGATGATGAGAACATACACCAAAATGCCCGCTGCCAACAGCACCAAAAATGCCACCCCTTGCGTGTACAGGGCGTCCATGTCTTTGGCGGTTGCAATGGCCATTATCTTTTCAAGCATCAAGGATATTATTATCATCGCTCCAGTTTGAAACAATGACGTCAACGTCAACACGATGAAGTTCAATATATTGCCTTTGTATATGAAGGATTTGACGGTTTTGTCCATAGCATCATTCTCCTATGTCTTTGCTTTTTTCCCACATTATATATCCATTTGTTTATAGTTTCAACGAAACAATGGTTGAATGACTAACCCTTTGGTTGATTTACACCAAGCAAGATGAAGAGTGCGAAAAGCCCACGTTTTGCGCGTTTGGTAAAAACGCGATATTGAGATGCATAACAAGAAAGAAACACCGAGGGCAGGCCGTGGCGTACTTTGCGTACGTGAGGATTGCACTCGGTGTATCTGACGAAGTTAGGCGCTCAATAGCGCGTTTTTAGTCGGCTGAGTAAGGGAGAAGTCCCATAACTCTTGCTCTCTTAATTGCTGTTGCAAGGCCACGTTGGTGCTTTGCGTAAACGCCACTCATACGACGGGGAAGGATCTTGCCCTTTTCGGTGACGAAACGGCGGAGTTTTGCAACGTCTTTGTAGTCAATGTCTTCAATGTGTTCAACACAGAAAAGGCAAACTTTCTTTTTGGGAACTCGCTTTGCGGGGCGAGGTGCTTTGATTTCATTCATTTCTGCCATAATAAATCTCCTATTTGACTCCTATTGAGTCCGATTAGAACGGAAGGTCTTCGTCTATGGGACGGAGTGCATCAAAATCAACGTCATCAAGTTCATCTCTTTCATCATCATTCTTTGTTGAGAGGAATTGGACTTCGTCTGCTGCGATTTCGGTGACGTAACGACGGCTTCCATCGTTTGCATCATAGTTGCGGGTTTGGATTGATCCGCTGATTGCAGCTTTTGAACCTTTTTTGAGGTATCTTGCGCAGTTGTCTGCTTGTGCTCTCCAGACTACGACGGGGAGAAAATCTGTTTCTCTCTTTCCGTCTTTGCTATAATTTCTTGACACTGCAAGGGTGAACTTGCAGAATTTAACGCCATTGTTAGTAGTAGACAATTCCGGGTCTTTCGTTAAATTTCCAATCAAAAAAACTTTGTTCATAGTGTGCTCCTTTTTTGTCTTACTTCTTACTTTTTGATGAACATGCTTCTCATCACGTTGTCATCAATGCCCATTTGTCTGTCAATTTCGTCACGTGCTTCAACTGAGCATTCCACGTTCATAAGAACATAGTATCCTTCAGTTTGTTTGTCCATGACGTAAGCAAACTTTCTGATGCCCCATTTGTCAAGATCAAGAACTGTGCCGAGTGAGTTTGCAAGGGTTTCATACTTTTCAACGGTTGCGTTCTTTTGATCATCTTCAAGATGTGCGGGGATGATGTAGAGAATTTCGTACTTATTCATGTTTTTACCTCCTTTTGGACTGATGTCTTTCGCCTTCACGAAAGAAAGGACTTTGCATTAATCTACATAATGCCTTGATATATTAATATATTATTTCAAAATTGTAAAGCAAAAAACACAACTAAAATAAGTTTTTGCTCCTGTTTCTGCTTGCAAATCAAGGTTCTATCACAAAGAAATCAAGTCACGATATGCTTGATGATAGATGTTGAAGATCGCTTCAATGGCACGCAAAGAAATGCGCTCGTTGGGCTCATGGATGATCATCTCCCCATAGCCGTCCATTTCAGGGCCAAAGGCAACGCAGTTTGAAAACTCTCTTGCATAGGTGCCACCAGCACTGCAAATGGGCTGGCTTTCATAGTCGCCGGTGACGGTTGCATATGCGTTCATGAGTGCCTTTATCATCTTGGAGTCTTTGTCCATTTTGAACCCTTGTGATGATGATTTGAGGTCAACTTTTACGCTGTCGCCCACGGTTGATTTGATTTCATCCACCATTTTTTGAGAGTTGGTGTTGAAGGGCAATCTGCTGTTGATGCGCACCTCAAACTTGCCATCTTCATAGTGGCAGAGGCCAATGTTTACTGCAATTTTGCCATATTCATCTTGGGCAAAACAACCAAGCTTTTCGCCGTGAACACAGGTGCCGATGCACTTGTTGTAGAACACCACAAAGTCATCGTCAATGATGCCGTCAAGTCCGTCAAGAGCATAGGACACAGCGTTGACTCCGTGCTGGGGCACGCTGCCGTGAGCCGCCTTGCCATACACCACAAATTTTGCCCAGTCATCTTGACTCTCACAGGTGAATTTGATGCCGTTAGAATCAAGCTTTTTGCTGATTTTGACAATGGCTTTGTTCATTTCAACCTTGCCAAGCATGCCTTCTGCATTGAGGGTGAATCTACACACGTCGGGCACTGCGTTGATGACAATTCCGCCATCAAAATATGTGAGGCGCACTCTGCCTCTGCCCTCTGCGTTTCCAGACAAGAAGATGTTGTTGATGGACTTCTCTGCAAAGATTACGGGAAAGTTTGAGTCGGGTGTGACGCCGTACGTGATTGGCTCGTCAACTTCAAGATAGTGCTCCATGCATCTTGAGCCGGTTTCCTCATTGCAACCAAAGATGATGCGGACACGTCTGTCAAACTTCATGCCCTCATCCATAAGGGCTTTGATGACGTACATTGATATGATGGTGGGACCTTTGTCATCAATGGTTCCTCTGCCCCAAATTTCATCATCCACAAGAGCACCAGAATAGGCGGGCACCTTCCATCCGTCGCCCTCGGGCACTACGTCAAGGTGACCGATGATGCCAACGATTTCATCGCCCTCCCCTATTTCGGCATATCCACAATAGCCGTCAAGATTGACGGTGCGGAAGCCAAGCTTGTCGGCAACGGACAAAACGTACTCAAGGCAATCCTTGTTGCCTTGACCAAAAGGACCTCCCTCAACAGGAGTGTCAAGGACTGTCTTTATTTGAACTGCTTTTGAGATTGTCTCAATGATGTCAGGAAGATACTTTTTTATCATAATTCTTCTCCAATGTTTGTTGCATATATTATAACCCGAGCGGGATATTTTTCAATAGTTTACAACAAAAAAAGCCACTTGAAAGTGGCTTTTTGTTTGGTTAATCTGCTTTTTAGAACTCTTTTGCCTTCAAAATCTTCTTCAGCTTTTTGTCATCAAGGCCGTTGATGTCAACTCCAGAGTGAAGAAGCTCGTACATTTCAAGTCCGTTGAAGGTGTCCTTGGCGGGAGTGATTTCTCCATTGGGGCCAACCTCGCCAACGTTGTACTTTTGAAGGGCGCTATTTTCTTCTTTGCGATAGATGACAAACTTTTGCCAGCAGAATTCAAGCACAAAGTTGATGATCATGACGGTGGCTTCTGCCACTATGCCTGCAAGATCTGCCATGCCGGGCATAACTGCCACAAGCTGTGCTTTGATTGTGGGCACGTACCAGGTTTGGAAGGGATAGAAAGGCACGTAGAACAAAAATGCAAGAAACATTGCTCTCGGCACGTTGCCTGCTGATTGGAAGGTGAACTTTCTGTTGAGAGTGAAGTTCCAAAGAATTGACAAGGCAAGGGCGATTGTTGTGGCAATAAAGTCGCCAAGAGGGATGCCGGGCACCATAAACCATATGGTCTTGTCACTCTTGATGACTGCTTGCAGAATTGTGAACGTGACAATTTGTATTACACCGGCGCTGGCTGCACAAAGGAAATATTTTATGGCTTGCTTCAAGGATTTTCTGCGCACCATTTTGTATTCTTGCAATTCCTCGGCAGTGAGTTCTGCCTGTTGCTCTTTTGTAAGTTTGACTTTTCCGAGATCTTCCATAATTCCTCCTATGGTCATTTTATACCTGCGCGGGCGCAAAGTCAATACGAAAGTTTGTCCATCGGGTTATAAAAGCGAGGTTTTGGTCAAAACTCAAATGGTGACATTACAAGACTTCAAAAACAAATTGACAACGGAGTTCCATGACAGCGATGACCTGTTTTTCCGACAAATCACAACAGACAACGTAAGCTGTGTTTTGTGCTATCTTGACGGAGGCAGCGACAAACAACTGCTGGAGCAAAACGTCATTGCGCCTATTTTGAGGGCACAATCCCCTCTGTCCTCTGCCAATCTTTCAAGCACCGTGTTCTACGGAGAGGAAATCAAGCCCACTCCCCTTGATGACTGTGCATGCAAAATTGCAGAGGGAGACGTCATTCTCTTTTTTGATGGTGAAAGCGACGCCAACCTTTTGAGCTTGCGGAAGTTTGACAAGCGTGCTGTGGTGGAGCCACCCACCTCAAACGTGTTGAAAGGACCTCGTGAGGGGTTTATTGAGGAGATAAAAACCAACGTCACCCTCCTACGTAGACGAATAAAATCTCCAAGTCTGACGGTAAAAAACATGCAGATAGGCAGATTTTCATCCACCCCCGTTGCCCTTGTGTATATAGACGGCATTGCCGAGGCAAAAGTGATTGATGAAATAACTCGCAGATTGATGGCCATTGACATTGATGGTGTCATTGACGGAGCATACCTCTCATCTTTCATACAAGGCAGGCGCATGTCCTTTTTCAATCAGGTGGGAAGCAGCGAAAAGCCAGACGTGGTTGCCTCAAAACTGCTTGAAGGCAGAGTGGCAATCATAGTTGACGGCTCTCCTCTTGTCTTGACCTTGCCCTTTGTGCTGTTTGAGGACCTGCAAGACGGCTACGACTACTATTCAAACGATTGGCGCTCCTCTATGGTGCGTGTTTTTCGCATTCTTGGTGCGTTGCTTACAATACTTCTTCCCGGTGCGTACGTGGCACTTCAAAGCCACCACTACCACCTTATGCCCTTGAAGTTTCTCATAACGCTGCTCTCTGCCACCAACGGCATACCTTTCCCTCCCGCCATAGAGATGTTTTTTGTGCTGTTGCTCTTTGAAATCCTCAACCAAGCATCCATACGCATGCCTCGGCTTATGGGCATATCCTTGTCCATTGTGGGAGCAATAGTCCTTGGGGACACGGCAGTAAAAGCAGGGCTAATATCCTCCCCTGCGGTGCTTGTGACAGCACTATCAGCAATTGGAATTTTTTGCGTGCCAGACCAAGTTGGCACCCTGTCTATACTGCGCTTTTTGTTTCTTTGTTGCTCCTCTGTCATGGGGCTATTTGGCATTGTAATTTTGTTTTTGATTTTGATTGCATACCTTGCCTCAATGGACAGCTACGGCTCCCCATATCTTGCCCCATACGCTCCACGTATAACCCCCGACCTCAAAGACGGTGTGTTGAAGTCAAGCACGGTAAATATGACAAAGCGTCCCTATTCTATCCCGTCATCCAACCGAAATAGGATGAAGGAACAGAGGCCTGATGACAGGGATTTTGACAATGGCTCCACCCCGTATCACACCAAACACGTTGACGAGCCGGAAAACGATGTTTCAACACAAAATGATGTTGAGAGGAGCAAACAATGAACATAAAGTCACGATTTTGTCAAAATCCAAAAACTACAACCCTATATAACTCACAGGTTGGGGCGCTTGTGATGATATGTTCTGTTGCCTACAAACTGTCCTCGTTGCCCTCCATTGTCAACGAATATATGGCCTCGTCAACAACTTGGCTGTTTGTGCTGTTGACGGTGGTTGACACCCTGTCCTTTGTCCTTGTCTATGCCTTCTTTCATGACGGTGGCGACGAGGAGTTGTCCTCCAACAAGGCCTACAAGATTGGGCTGATTTTTCTTGCCCTTTTCCTTGGATTCAAGTGTGTTGCCTTCTTCTCCTTTGCCGTGCTCTTTTTTACGGTTGAATTGTACGTTGGCGTGCCTCACGTCATTGTGGTCCTCATCCTAATCGCCCCCGTTGTGTATCTTGGAACAAAGGGCTGTAGCACCCTTGCTCGCACTGCCGAGATATTTGTGTTTATGGTGTTTTTTGTAGTGGTGCTCAACTTGGCGTTTTTGGAGGCAGACCTTGACGTAAACAGAAATCTCCCCGTGTTTTCAATGGAGCCAAAAGACTTTTTCGCCCACTCGTTGCGATATGGCACTTGGCTTGGGAATTGCTTTCCATTGTTGTTTGTCAAAGTAAAAAACAAAAAGTTGCCCTACGTATCCTCGTCCTATGCAGTCACGCAAATTTTGACTTTGATTGTGGTGTTTTTTGGGGTGGCAATGTATGGCGATTCAATGAAAATCATTGGCAATTTGCTTGTGGAGATATCTGGATTCAATCAACTCTCCACAGAAATAGGACGTATGGAGTGGACGGCTCTATTTGTTGTCATAGTGTCGGGGATTTTGGAGCTTGCGTTTTTGTTTTACGGTGTGTCAGAGTGCTCCAACCGAATTTTTGGATGCAAACTTGTCCTGCAAATTGCTTTGCCAATGGTTGCTGTCCTCTCCTGCACCATTCCAAGGTCGCCCCAAGTTGTTGCAGACCTATCTCATCAGAGGATTGTGGGTGGTGTTATGGCAGTATTTTCCCTTATTCTGCCCATATATTTTGTGATTTTGAAGTGGAAAAACAGGAGGGATTATCTCTCAAAATTCAACTACGTGCGTGAAAAAAAAGAGGTGACAAAATGAGGAAGCGCACTGCTTATTTCAAGGATAGATTGCTGTCTAAAAAGTGGCTTGTCATATTGATTGTAGGCGTGATTTTGACGGTGTTTGGCAGAGTGATTGACAACAAGGCCCTCACTCAGTCGGGCATTGTGGTGGGGATTGGCATTGACTACCGTGACAACTTGTATGACGTGACAATTCAAGCCGTGGCAGTTGACGGTGGCGCAGGGTCTGACAAGGGGTCAACAAATTTTTTGACCTACTCGGCAAAGGGCAAAACCATCTCAGATGCCGTCAATTCTCTCAGCGAAAAACTTGGGTTGATCGTGTCGCTGTCCCACTGCAACTTGGTGATTATGACAAGATCTGCCCTTGCCCTTGAGCCCGTGCGCACTTTTTCTGCTTTGACAAAACCTCTTGCCCTGCCAGAGCAAGCCCTTGTGGTGGCAACGGATATGGACGTAGGCAAGGTGTTTGCAAGCAAAATCCCGTCAACCGAAAACGTATCTTTCTTTTTGCAATCCGTGCTGTTGCAAAACTTGGGGGCAGGTGGATTGACTTCCGTAAGCGTCAAGGATTATCTTGCAATGCGTTGCTCTCGCAGTGGAGGGGTGATGGTCCCCTATCTTGAACTGTACGAAATGACCGACAAGCCCATCTCAAGCCAACCCTCTGAGGACAAAAACTTCGTCATTGACCTCAACAAAAACTTGGTCATCAACGACAAGGGAGATATGGTCATTGATGAAACCACTGCAAAATCGGCAAATATGTTTTTGTCAAAAGACGTCAAGGACAAGATTGCCGTGCCCCTAAAAAACGGTGGCGTGGTTGAGTTTAGAGTGATAAAGGTGTCCTCAAAAACAAAGGTTGAGGGCATGAAAGTTGTTTGCGAAATGAAGATGAACGTGTCTTTTGTTGAGGCGCAAGGTTTTGACACCCCTCTTGTGCTAAACTGCAACTCTCCCGAGGTGTTGGACGCAAAAAACACCCTTGAGCAAATGCTTGCAGATGACCTTGAATCCTGCTTTTTGTTGTCAAAGCAGTGTGGCATTGACTTTTTGGGCCTTGAAAACCTGCTCTATCAAAAACACGGAAGGCATTTGCCACAAAATTGTTTTGACCAAATCCTGTTTGAAGCGTCCTATTCCGTCACCGTCACGGAAAACAGTTGACGCACCAATTTGACACAGAGTGAATAATATGTCTTGATGATGGACTTGCCCCTTGCAGACGACAAAACTATGGCCCTTATGAGTGAGGCCTACACCCACTTGCTTTCAAACAAGCAAGGACACACCCTGTCCTTTGGAGATGACTCCGTCCTCATGGAAAAACCCATTGAAAGTGGTGTGTCAAGCCTTGACGACGGCGATGACGATGCAAAAGATCCTCAATCAAGAGTTAAAAACACCCCCCTCCGTTGCGCACGGGTAAGCACTAATTTTTTAGTGCTTTACTTTGCCCTCTTTTTGATGTATAATTCCATTTATGGAACTGCAATTTCTTACACCAACAGCCGTATGGGAGGGGTTCAACCCCAAAAAAGACCCTTTGGAGACCTCAACGGTCTTTTCTGAAGAAAACAATTTTGTGCTGACAACAGGCACGTTTTTCACATCCGAAAGTTGCAAGGATGGAAAGGTGCGCGTCTTTGTCAAGACCTCCTTTGACAAGAGATGGAAGGACCCTCGCCCTGCCATTCTTGTGCTTTCATCACCCTCTGCATCCGCAGACGTAGACGCCCTCACCCATGACTTTGTCAAGGCAGGATGGGTGGTGGCCTTTGTTGACTACAACGGATCATTTGACGGCGACCACTGCACCAGCTTCCCCGATTCTTTGGAAAGGTCAAAATATCCTGAGTGCAACAATCATCTTTATCACATTGACGGCTCTGCACACACAAGCCCTTGGTTTCAATGGTCCAAGGTTGCGCGCCGTGCAATCACCTTCCTTGAAGAACACCCCCTCATTGATGAAAACCGCATTGGCGTGCTTGGCATAGGCAAAGGCGCTCAAGTGGCATGGCAAGTGGCAGGCATGGACGGCAGAGTGGCCGCTCTCGTAGCGGTCAACGGCGGTGGATATCTCTGGCGCACGGGCTCACACAGATTCACCATGGGCAACGTGCCCACAACTGATGAAGAGCGTGCATTCTCAACAGGCGTTGGTGCAGAAACCTATGCAAGATTTGTGTCTTGCCCCACCTGCTACGTTGTGTCGTCAAACAACGATTACGCAGACGTGGACAGAGCGGAAATTCTCCTCTCTCTTGTGCCTGCAAAGTCAAAGACTTTGATGATAAGCCGTGGCACAGAAGATCAAATTACGTCCAGCGTTTTTTCTGGACTCAAAAAGTGGCTGAGAAACAATCTCTCCCACGACACAGTTCCCGTGGCAATGCCATCTCTCAGCTTTGACAAGGTTGGCGACAGCTTGTACTTGGTGCTCAAAGGCGAAAAACACTTTGTCAGCAAACAGATTTCGGTGTCCTATGGCGAGCCAAACCCCGTCAATAGATTTTGGACAACCCTTGAAGGTGGCCAAAAGGTTGGATATCACGAGTACTCCTACAAGGTGCCCGTGTACAACGCAGATGAACTCATCACCGCCTTTGCATCCGTGTCTATGAAGGACGTTGAGCTCAGTTGCTCCCCCGTCATTGGTGCAACTCCTGCAAAAATGGGGGTTGTTGCAGACTCTGCTCAAGTGGGCAACGGACGCATCATCTACAACGGAAGCATGGGGCTTGGCAGATTTGCCTCTGCATCCAATGAAGTCATCCTTGACGACAACAATCTTTTGAACGCAGTTGGCCCCTTTGACATCAAGGGCATTTCTGTGAAGAGTGGCTCTTTGATAATGTATTATAGCCCTCGTCAAATCTTTGCTTCTCAAAGAGATGCCGTGCTCCAGTTTGACGCTCATTCAACTGACGCACGCACCATCTTGGTGACCATACATTCAGACAAGATGACCTACACCGCCAACGTCAACTTGATCGGAGGAGACTTCTGGCAAAAGGTGTCCCTCACGGCCAACGATTTCAAGAGCGAATACGGCAAGCCCCTCTCTCTCTTCTCGGAGGGCAAAAAGTTCTCCTTCAAGGGTGCAGAAACAGTCATCTTCAACAACTTCCTTTGGATATAATCATATACACAATCTTTTGACATAAATTAGAGCAATGGACAACGAGTTAGAAGTTTTTCAATCCCCCAACGATCACAAAAAAAAGATCATCATCTCGGTGATATCCGTGGTGGTGGTTGTTTTGCTGGCGCTGGCAGTTGCATTGCTCCTCAAAACCTACGTCATATCCACAATCCCCGTGGGGGGAAACAGTATGCTCCCCACCCTTGAAGGTGGAGACTACGTCACGGACGGACAAGGCAACGTGGTGGAAACCATCAAAAAAGGCGACACCTTGGTGCTCAACAAAACCGCCAAAATCAAAAAGGGTGACGTGATTGTGTTTGACGTCACTTGGCAAAGCGACCCCATTGTGAAAAGAGTGATTGCCGTTGCTGGCGATCACGTTGTCATCAACAATGACGGCAACGTTTACGTCAACGATCTGCCCTTGACAGAGGACTATATCCAAGGCAAAACCTACTCCTTTGACGGAGTGACAACCCTTGATATGATTGTGCCCGAAGGTCATGTTTTTTGCCTTGGCGACAACCGTGAGCACAGCCACGATTCAAGATACAGCGACATTGGTGCGGTGAGTCTTGACATGGTCAGAGGCAAGTGTATTCTTGTTGTAGACAAGGACGGAAAACTGCGCACAATCTAAGCCCAACAGGGCTATTTATTTTTGACTTTTTGTGGCTTTCTCAAGGTTGCGTGACGCCATAAAAAATCAAATCACAAATGAATGAAAAACACAAACAAGCACTTTATCGTGCAGTTTTGAGGGATAAACTATGAAGATTGTAATTGCTGGCGCTGGTATTGGCGGAATGGTTGTGGCAGAAAAGCTGGGCGTGCTTGGCTTTGAAGTGGTGGTCTATGAAAAGGCAGAATCCATTGAAAAGATGAGATATGACTGGCACGACGACGTGAGCCCCGTTGTGTTTGAGGAGCTTGGCATCCCCCTGCCAAAAGAGAGCGCCCCAAAGCGCAGTTGGACCTTTTGCTCCCCCTATGAAAAGACCATAAGGGAGTTCAGTCAAGACGAGTCCTGCCCCGATATGTCCGTTGAAAGACGCCCTTTAAACAGACTGCTTTTTGAAAGAGCAAGCAAGGTGGCAACCTTTGTTTTTGGCAAAGAAGTCACCTCTGCCGTAATTGAAAACCATCGGGTTGTCGGCGTGATGGTTGACGGCCAAAGAGTTGATTGCGACCTCGTTGTTGATAGTGCCGGAGTGTACTCTCCCGTCCGCAGAAGTCTGCCCAAATCCTTTGGCATAAGCGAGGTTGAGCCAAACGAAGTGTTTGAGGCATATCGTGCTTTTTACAACAGAGCCCACGGCAGTGCCACCCCCAAATACACCAACAAAGTGTACATGAAACATCTTGGCGAAAACGGCATTTCTTGGACCATCCTTGACCATGACCCCACCCAAGTCAACGTGCTTGTTGGGCTTGTTGGAGGACTCAGCGATGAGGTCAGAGCCAAGTCCATTGACTTTATGCGTGAGCACAACGACATCCTTGGCAACACCGTCCTCCGTGGTGGCTACAACGTGATAATCCCCGTGCGCTATCCCGCCACCAAAATGGTGGCAGACGGCTACGTTGCAATTGGGGACAGCGCCTATATGACAATTCCTCTTTTGGGATCGGGCATTGCTTCAAGCATGTGGGCAGGAGACATCCTTGCAAAGTCAATAAAGGCAAACATGGACAAGGGTGTTGTGGATAGTCATCTCTTTGACAAAGAAAACTTGTGGGCATATCAAGTGGGAGTGTACAAAAAGTTTGGAGCAAAGCATCTTGGCGTAGACGTGTTAAAGCGCTGGCTTCTCACCCAATCAAACGAGATGGTGGATTGGCTTTTTGCCAGCAAGGTGCTGTCCAACGCCGACCTTCAAAAAGTGGCCAGCGGAAATCTTGTGACAATCACTCCATCCGCCGCCATTGAAAAGGTGCTTGGAGTTGGGCTGGGCAATTTGCCAATTCTCCTCAAAATGAACAGCATGGTGATGAAATCACACAAAGCAAACCGTCTTGGCAACAAAATTCCTGTCACATACTCCCCCGCCAAAATCAACAAGTGGGAAAAAAGAGTGCAATCCCTATACAAATAAACCAGAGGAAAAGGCAGTCTAACTGACTGTCTTTTTTTTATTTTCGTGCAAAAAGTTCAAAAGTTGACTATTGACATACGCACGTTTTTCAATTATCATTAATTTATATGATAATATAATGCGTTTCAATATTCCATTAAGCGCACAAGGAGGAAATTATGGACAACATCACAAGAGCAAAGATCAACTTGTTTGCCATCTTGCGCAACCTTGAAGACCTTTGCGAAATGGACCCGCAATCAAAGGAAATCGTCAAGAATATGAAACCTATTGCGGTTGAATTCAACGTTCCCGAAGTGGGCAGTGCAGTCATCGCATTCAAGGACGGCAAATGCACATTTACACGTGGCAAGGGCAAGTCATCATTGAAGCTGTACTTCACCTCTCCCGAACACTTCAACAAACTCATTGACGGCGAAAACACAATCCCTCTCTTCTACAACGTTTTCAAAGTGGGCTTCCTCCTCAAGGAATTCACCGCTCTCACCGACAGACTCTCCTACTTCTTGCAACCCAAACCTGAAGAAAAGGATGAACTTTTGAAGGATCACGACTACTTTGTCACCAACACCGTGCTCACAGCATACACAGCATTCTTTGCAATGGCAGAAATTGCAAACAGCGACTTTGTGGGCAAGGCATGTGCAAGACGTACAGAAAACGGCACCATCCTTTGCCAAGTTGGCGATGACGGCCCTGCAATCAACTTTACAGTGCGCAACCACAAGTTCTATGCATCAAAGGGTGCTCTTGATGAACCCAAGGCAACAATGAAGTTTGGTTCACTTGAATTTGCACACAAGCTCTTGAACGGTCAAGCATCAAGCTTTGGCGGTATGGGCAGTGGCGACTTTGCAGTGTGTGGCGCAGTTGACATGCTTGAACAAGTTGCAAAACTTCTCAACGTTGTCAGCGAATATCTTGCATAAGGAGAAAGGAGAAAATTATGGAACTTATTTACGAACCTAAAAAGATAATTGACGTATCAAAAAGCCAAGCCATGTTCAAACGTGCTTTGAACTGCATCCCCGCAGGCATCTACGGCCACCTTGGACCTTCAGAAGGTTGTATGATCCCCGTCCAAAGCTATCCTCTCTTCTCATCACGTGCAGAGGGAGCACACCTCTATGACCTTGACGGCAACCGCATCATTGACGGCATGTGCGCATACGGTCCCAACTTCCTTGGCTACAACGATCCCGACGTTGACGCAGCAGCTGCAGCACAACGCAAAAAGGGCGACTGCACCACTCTCATCAGCGACATCACCGTTGAATTCGCAGAAGAAGTTTGCAACACCATTGAAATGGCAGACTGGGCATTCTTTGGCAAAAACGGCGGGGATATGACTCAATTTGCAGTCATGATTGCACGTGCATACACCCATCGCAAGAAGATCGTTCTCACAAAGGGCTACTATCACGGCGTTGCTCCTTGGATGCAAAAACTTGGATACAGCGGTGTCACCGAAGA
>JAFVYE010000015.1 GCA_017500745.1 Clostridia bacterium
GCCTTCCATTATAAGACCTATCTTGTTGGCGTTGCAGTGCTTGACAAGCATTGACAATATCTTCTTTTTGGGTTGGGTGCTGTCAAAATAACTTGCTTCCAAACGCAAGTAGTCAAAATTGAACTTGGCAAATATGTCAAGAGAGTTGAACTCCTCTCCAAATCCGTTGATGCAGGTTTGATAGCCAAGACGTCTGAGTCTGTCGTATCTCTTTTTGCCCTCTGCGTCAAGTCGGATGATGGTGTTGCTGTTGAAGGATATGACAAGACTGCCCTTTTTGTAGCCATTGTCTCGGAGTGACGCAAGCAAAACTTCAAACTCGCTCTCCTTCTCCAAAAATCTGGTGGTTATGGGCAGACTGTAGGTGACTTTCTCGGGGATAAGAAAATTCTCGCGCATGACAAGATGATAGTTTTTGAGTTCGTCAAGTGCGATTACGTTAAGTTCATTGATGCGGACCGAATTCTCCGCAATGAAAAAATAGTTGCAAACACTCATGCGACCAAGAAAACGATCGTTGAGAATCTGGAAAGCGTCCACAAAGGCAACCTTCTTGGTTTTGGCTTCCACTACCCCACGATAGAAAAAGTCAATTGGCTTGTAGAGCGTTCTTTTTGCGTATGTTGTTGAACTCATAATCCCCCTAAGTGCGCACGCATACACGGGCACATTAGTTTACATATATAACTATGTTAACACATTTGGGGGGCAAAGGCAACACAAAAACCCATTTTTTTGTTGACAACCCCTCCTTGTATACATCTTCTTATGCCTCAAAAAACAGCCAAAACCACGCAAAAAACAGCCAAAATCCACTAAAATGGGCACTTTTTGAGGTTTTTTGTCCTCTGTCTGCCTCCATCTAAATCCCAAAACTTTTTTCAAAATTTTTCAACTTTGCAAAATTACGGAAAACAACATTTGGGCTGTTATTGAACACTCCAAAAAATGTGTTGAAAAAGTAGTTCACAGATTAAGTTTATTCTTGAGATGACAACAGGCGAAATCTATTTAATCAATTTACAAAACCACATCGTTGTGATAGAATGATTGCACAAGCTCAATGCCGGAATGGCGGAATAGGCAGACGCAATGAAACAAGTTCATCCCAGCGCCTGCAAAACAAAGCAGACACCATCGCACAATTAAATAATTAAAATAGCATACATGCCGGAATGGCGGAATAGGCAGACGCAAGGGACTTAAAATCCCTCGGTGGAAACATCGTATCGGTTCGACCCCGATTTTCGGCACCACGCAAAATCGCTCGCAAGGGCGATTTTTCTTTTTAGCCACAATCGGTGTCTCACCTGTCCGGTCACGCGATTGAGCCATGCTAACAATCGCTGTCTAACGACCCTACGATTTTCGGCACCAAGCAAAACCACCTTGATTGGTGGTTTTCTTTTTAGCCACAATCGGTGTCTCACCTGTCCGGTCACGGGATTGAGCTATGCTAACAATCGCTGTCAAGCGACCCTACGATTTTCGGCACCACGCAAAATCCCTCGCAAGGGCGATTTTTCTTTTGCCACCCCCTCTACTCTTTTGTCGGATTAAAAAACAAAACACACCCTGTTGGATGTGTTTTGTTTTGGAGGCATCACCCAGACTTGAACTGGGGGTGAGGATTTTGCAGACCCTTGCCTTACCACTTGGCTATGATGCCGTTTAATATTGAGCGGGGCTCGCGGATGACTTCGTAATCCTCGGCTCGCTTGTGGAGCGGGGCTCGCGGATGACTTCGTAATCCTCGGCTCGCTTGTGGAGCGGGGCTCGTGGATGACTTCGTAATCCTCGGCTCGCTTGTGGAGCGGGAGACGGGATTCGGACCCGCGACTTTCACCTTGGCAAGGTGACACTCTACCACTGAGTCACTCCCGCAGAATTGACTGCCTTAATAATATCTCAAAAGAAGTTGATTTTGGCAACAAGTTTTTCAATTATTTTGTTCTTTTGAAAAGTTTTGTTGCAAAATCCGTCAACATGTCAGCGTTTGACAGCCCTTTGGCTATGCTGGTTGCCTTGTCTGTTTCCTCCTTCAACATCTCTTTGACATATTCTCTGCCCTTTTCTGTGACCAATGACGTTTCGGTGCCGTCATCAAGAAGATCATCTGCCAACTGAAACGCCATGCCCAAATGATGTCCAAACTCTCCCGCGCGGTGCACCGCCTCTGCCCCTGCGCCCATGCATCTCGCGCCCGCCTTGAATGAGCGCGCAATGAGCTCGGCTGTCTTGAGATTGTAAATTGTGTTATAGTCCTTGGGTCCGTCTGCAAGGTCATACACCTGCCCGCTGACCATGTTGAGAGCTCCCTCTGCAATCATTTTGGCCCCTGCAATATAGTCCTCGCCCTGTTCAAAACCCAGAGCTGTCAACATTGCAATTGTCAAAAGTCCGTCTCCTATGAGAATGCCGTTGGCTTCCCCATATTTTTTGTGGGTGGAAAGTTTGCCTCTGCGATAGTCATCGTTGTCCATAGCGGGCAAATCATCGTGAACCAGTGAATATGAGTGAACAAGCTCAACCATTGAGGCAAGATTGACAAGGGCGTCAAGATGCTTTTCCTCTATGGGCTTGCCTGTTGAGAGTGCTCCAAGATATACGCAAATGGGGCGGATGCGCTTGCCTCCGTCTTTGACTGCATAGAGATATCCTTCCTCAATGGGACTGCCTGCCTTTGTGCCTAACACATCAAAACTGTCCGCTGAAAGAAGTTCCTCAAGAGTGTGGTTTACTCTCTCTACAAATTTGTCCACGGTTGTGTTCATCACTCTATTGTGATCTCCTCTGTCAGTTTGTTGAGATCGTCAACGAGCAAAGCAATTTTGCCCTTTTCTGCCTTGAGTTCATCCATGCAAGTTTTGGACAGCTTGATGCCTCTTTCAAAAGCTTTGGTTGCCTCGTCAATGGGCAAATCTCCCTCCAATTTTTTGACAAGGGATTCAAGCTCTGCCAGTGCCTCTTCAAACTTTTTCATTTCCTTATCCATTTTTTTCTCCTTCAAGAACTTTGGTGACGGTTGCTTCAATGACGCCGTCAACGCCCTGTGCTTTCAAGTTGTCTCCCACTTTGACTGACCTCACCGATGCAACTGATTTGTCTGCAACGGAGATGGCAAAGTAGCCACGCTTCAAGGTCTTTAATGGGCTGAGATTGTCAAGAGCATTCATCGCCTTTTCAAGACGGAAGTCTGCCCTTGTTGCTTTGTCTTGGGCAAGAGTGCCCAGCTTTGTGACAAGCCCCAAAACTTTGTTGACTCTGTTGCTGTAAAAGGTTTTGCCTTGGTGTCCAAGTTTTTGCACCGCAAGATTGACTCGCATTGACTTGCGCTCAATCTGTTTAGTGGCAAGATAGCCAAGTCGCTTGGCGTGCTCCTTGACTGTGCGCAAATGATCATAGTAGTCGTAGGCAACAAGCTCCCCTGCTGCGGTGGGAGTTGCTGCACGATAGTCTGCAACAAAGTCGCAAAGTGAAAAGTCTGTTTCATGGCCAACGGCAGACACCACGGGAGTGTCCATTGCATACACCGCTCGCACCAAGGTTTCATCATAGAAAGGCGCAAGGTCCTCAAGGGAGCCACCACCACGGGCAATGATGATGACGTCATAACCAAGCTTGTCAACACGCTTGAGCACAGAAGCAATCTCCTTGCCGGCGCCCTCCCCTTGCACACGTACGTCACGTATGACAATGTTGATGACAGGGTTTTTGCGCCGTATGGTTGTGACAATGTCTCTGATTACGGCCCCTGTCTTTGAGGTGACCACCAAAACGTTTTTTGGATATTTGGGGATGGGCACTTTGTGTGCCTCGTCAAAGATGCCTTCCTTGGTCAGTTGCTCTTTGAGCTTTTCAAACTGCAAGAACAAAAGACCCTTGCCTACGGGAGTAATTGAGGACACTTGCAAAGTGAGGCGTCCACCCTTGACGTAGTAGTCAAGTCTGCCACGGAGGATGACGCTTTCGCCGTCCTTTGGCATATAGTCACGAGATGCATAGAAGCGCACACAAGAAATTTGGGCATTTTGGTCCTTTAAGGTGAAATATGCGTGGGGTCCAGAAAGTTTGTAGCCAGAAATCTCCCCAAAAACTTCCAATCCCTGAAATATTGGGGCGTCCATACAAGCGTGAATTGTGGCATTTAATTCACTTACGGATATGGCATTTTTCAAAATTGGCACTTTATCTTCCATTTTGTGTGTTTTATCTTCCTTTTTTGCAACTATAAGCGATTTTTTTGGGTTTTAGGCCTATTTTTTTGCGGTTTTTGGGCAAAAAAAAACCTAAAATTTAGGTTTTTATCATTTTTGCAAGAACGCCGTTGACAAACTTGCCTGATTTTTCTGTGCCGTAACGCTTGGCAAGGTCCACCGCCTCATTGATTACCACTTTGTGAGGGGCTGTGCCTGCTTCAAGCTCATAGGTTGCAAGCATGAGCACAATGAGGTCGGGGCGATAAAGACGCTCAATGCGATAGTTTTCAAGATGAGATGCAACTTTGTCCTTCAAACTGTCCACAGAGGAAATCACTCCGTCATAGGTTGCCTTGATATATGCCTTGTCATCGTCATCAAAGTCCTCTGCGAGCATCAAAAGCTCAACGCCCTCGGTGTTGCGCTCGTTCAAAAATGAATGTTCAAACAAAAGCTTGAATACTGTTTCTCTTGCTATCTTTCTCATAAGTTATTGGGGCAATACGTCCTTGACGTGGACGTTGATTGAGTGTACACGATATTTGGTTGATCCTTCAACCTCTGCCTTGATCTTCTCTTGCACTGCTGCTACTACTGCAGGAACGGTGAATCCAAAGTGGATGTCAATGTTGAGGTCAATGGTCACTTTGTCGTTGGGCAAAAACTCAACTGAAACGCTTCCTCCACGGATGCCTCTCTTTTGTCCATCGCTTGCACGAAGAACCACCGCGCCTTCAACTCCCATTGTGGCGTCAAGTGTCAAGGATTTGATTACGTCCGAAAATACGGACAGTTTTTTGTTGTATTCTCTTGTCATGGCATTATTATAGCATACCCACAAATTTATGGCAAGAAAAAATAAATCTTAAAACCACAACAAAAGCACACTGCCCCACTCCTATGGCGACAGCGTGCTTTTGCTCTTTTTTGTGTATATTAATTGTATGGAATGATTTTGACCTCGGTTGCTGTGTAGTCTGTTTCATCGGTGATGATGGCAAGGATTTGCGTTGCTTGCTCGGGGCTGAGCTCCTCTGTGCCCACAACCACGTTTACTCCACCATCTCCAATGGCAACAATTGCGTCCTCAAATCCCTTTGCTTTGATGAGGGTTTCAAGAGTAAGCTCCTGCTCCATGCGCATTACCAATGCAAGCTTTTGTTCCTCTGCAAGTGCCTTGCTTTCTGCTGATGCATCGGCTGATGCGATGATTGCGTCAAGATAGAGATACTCTGACTCTCTTGTGGAATCTCTATCACTACGATAGGTTGCAAAAAAGGTTTCTGTGACGGCATCGTCTGCGCTGGCAGGATTGTCCTTTAAAAGAAGTCTGTCATTGAGAGCCCAATTCAACACACCCGTGGCAACGAGAAGCACCACCATAACTGACAATACGATTGCTTTTTTTGTTCTGGATTTTATTTTCATGATTCCTCCTATATTATTCCATTTCATATACTTCTACAACGCCTTTGTCAACCCCCATTACTGTGGCCGTGGCGTTCAACAGTTTGAGCATCACAGATATGTCCTCTGCCCCTTCGGCAATCACAAGCACTCCTTTGACAGCGCCATCCTCTCTGACTATCATGGCCTGCACCTTGCCAACTCCTTCTATGTTGGAAAGCACGTTGGCAAGACGGGTTTCCTCCTCGTCCATAGTTCTGCTGGTGGAAGTAGATTTTTTGTCTACACCAGAGTATATGAGGAGGGCTACGGCAATTATGATTGTCAAAGCAATTATGCCAATATTTTTCACGGATAGCACCCTCTTGACGTGTGGGTTCTCCCGCAATCTTTCTGTCAGGGTTGCGTGCCTTTGGTCAATCACTTCCAATCTTCACCTCTACTCTGCTCTCATCAATTCCTATGAGGTTTGCCACAAGGGCTCTCACCCTTGATATATATGTATTCACGTCCTCCCCATCTATGCCTGAAAAATTGATTTTTACTTGCACGGCGTCAATCTCTCTCAAAATCCCCGATTTTGCGACAACTGTCACTTGGCAAGTGTAGCCCTGTGCAACCAGCGTCCTCTCCACGCTGTCCTCAAGTGAATCTTCATAGTCATTGTGAACACCGTCTATGTATCCTTGATCATAGGTGTACTCTGCCCCATCAAAAACAAGAGTGAAATCCCCGCCCAACAGCTTCGGCAAAGGAGCAACCACCACCAATATCACAAGCAAGGAAAACGCTCCTCGCACGTATTTGGTGGTTTGCCCATCCGGCAAAACAATTTCAAGGAGGAGCCCAAGACATATTATGCCAACTATTCCGCTGAGCCAAGCACTCATATCACACCACGTTGAAGGAGCCCACTATGAGCATTATCAGTACAAAAAACATAAACCCAACACCAGCAAGGGCGGACAGCAACAACGAGGTGTTGTCTGCAACTGACGTGAGCAAAGTGGACACTCTGTCATCACCTATGGGCTCTACCACCGCAGAAGCAAGACGCAATGACAAAGTGAATATGACAATTTTGAGCACAGGAAAAAGCACCACCCCAACAAGCACTATGACCGCCGTGTAGCCAAAGGCGTTTTTGACAAGCACAATGGATGCGCTGATGAGATCAAACCCGTCTGACAGATATCCACCCAATATTGGCACGTAGCTTGACAAGGCAAACTTGGCTGCGTTGTAACCCACCTTGTCCATCACTCCTCCTGATATTCCACCCACAGTCAAAAAGGTGCCATACAGCCCGAACACTATGCCTATAAGCCAGCTTGACGCTGATTTGAGGATTTTGTTCATCTTGGTCAGCTTCACGTTTTTTGACAAATTGCCGACAACAGCAAACACTACGGACGCCACAAAAGCGGGCAAAATCACTTTGGACACTATGCCCATCACTCCCCCTCCAAGCACCGCCATCATTGGTTGATAGGTGGCAACCCCCGTTGTGGAGCCAAGCCCCGCCAAAAGCGTGAGTAACACCGGGAAAACCCCCTCTGCAAAGGCAGTCATATCCCCTATGGTGCCTGCGGTGGTTTTGACAACTGACACAACTGCAGAACTCAACACAACCACCACCACTCCGTAGCATACAACGTGGACAATCTCAGTTGTGCCCGTCTTTTGAAAGTTTGACGTCATGCCAGACAGCATGCTTTTGAGCAGAGATACGGCAATTATTGTGAGCACAGCTGGGAGAAACCCTGCAAAATACTTGCCCAATGACTGCAATAGTGCGCGGGCAAAGTTTTCAAAAAAGTTGTCTGTGTTGCCCTCGGTCAGCCCGTGAATGAACTCCTTTAAATCATGAAAACCTATGGCAGATTTCTGCTCATCTTCAAGGGAGGACAAAAACTCCTCAAACAAGTCTGTGTCAAGGGAGTCAATGCGATTTTGCGTGTTGGTGTAAAGCTGTCCAAGCACTTCATCAACGCTTTCGTTGTCCTCTTTTGCCTCTGCAATGCCGTCACAAGACAAAGCAACGGCAGACACAACCGCCGCCACAATAAAGAGAACTATTTGTATAGTGCGTCCTTTTGTCCTCGTCATACAAGATTTACAAGTTCTCCTACCACGTCTATCAATGCAGAAACAATGGATATGCTCATGGCAAATATGGTGAGTTTGCCTCCAAACTGCAATTTTTGAGCAATAGATCCACATCCTGCGTCTGTGGCAATTGATGCGGAGTACTCCGTGAGATATCCTATGCCTATGATTTTGAGCACCGCTGAAAACACACTCTCGTCCACTCCGCTCTTTTTGACAACGTTGTCAAAGGACAAAATCACGTCCTGCAGGGTGGACAACAAAATCACCACCATTATGACGCCTGTGGCTATTGTGGCAAACACGGCAAACTCGGGCTTGGCAGACCGCAACATCAGCACCACCACTACCCCAATGATTGAAATGGCAATGAGCTTGAAAATCATGAGTACAAGGACAGCAATGATTTGATGGTGTCAAAAAGTCCGCTTATCATGTCTATGACAAGGACAATCACCACAATTAGTCCAGCAAGGGTTGCAAAAGTGGCAACGTCATCTCGGTCGCTCTTTTTGAGGATTACGCTGACCACCGCAGTCAAAATGCCTATCCCTGCAATTTTCAAAATGATGTCAACACCCATGTTCACCTACCATAGCACCACCATTATGGCAATGCCCAAAAGCACCAGAAGTTTGAAATATGTTGCTCCTTTCTTTTTCAAGTTTTCTTCTGCAATGTTTTGTCTGTTTTGAATTGCTTTTTCAAAGTTGTCAACAATGACCTTTTGTTCATTTAGGTCAGACTTGCCAAGAGATTGAAAAAGGTGCAAAACCTCCTCCTTTTCCACTCGGCTCATGTGAGCATAATCCCACTTTTCTACGTCACGCTCAAACTTGCCCTTGCTGTTGAGCTCTGTGACGTACTCCTTTATAAGATCTACTGCCTGCCCTTTGCGTCCCTCAACGTATCTTGGCACAAACTCTGTGAGGGGAGTTTTCATCAAGGTGATTTCATTGCGGAACTCCCTCAAAAACTCTGCCATACCCTTGAAAAAATCCACTTTTTGTGCGTATCCTCGCTTTATGAGCAAACCAATGTATGAAGATATGAGAGCAAGCAGTCCCCCTGCCACCACACGAAATACGTCACCCACAATCCACCTCTACTATTCTGCCAACCGGTGCCAACGTGACAAGCACTTGAAAGCATTGAAGAAGTCCGTCAAACTCCTTGTGCCTTTTGAGCTCTTCAACCCCTTTGCCATGGACGGAGGCAAACACTTTTACACCCGCCCTCTCCAAATCCTTTATGGCTGAAATTTCTATTGATGAAAATATTTCATCCGTCACAACAACTTCGGGAGATAAACTGCGCAGTCCAAAGGCATACGCCACACTTTTTTTGACTCCTCCAAGGACGTCACTCTCCCCAAGGTCAAGACTGCTGTCCACTCCCCCAAACTCATATCTTTCATCTATGACCAAGGTGTTGTGCTTTGCACTCACTTGCCTTGCAAGATCACGAAGTATGGTGGTTTTGCCCGCTCCCGGTGGAGATATTACCAGCACGGATTTCAACTCCTGCCCTGCCACCAATGGCATTATGCTGTCTGCACAGCCCGTCACGCTGTGTGGTATTCGCAATACAAGAGAGTTGACGTCTTTGATGGTGATGAGCTTGTCACCATCCACAACCCCTTTGCCAGCCACGCCAATGCGTATTCCACCCTTTGTGAGATATCCTTGGGTCAGCTGGTCGTTGACGGCATAGATTGAGTGGCCTGTGGCAATGCCCAACACCCTGTCCACGTCCTCTCTTGTGACAACGTACACCCCTGCCTCTGTTTTGACGTGATGACGCTCCTCTCTTTGACAAACCACAAGGGGCTTGTCCACGCGAAGTCTAATTTCGGTGATAGAGCTTTCTTGAAAGGAGGACAACACCCTCTTGAGCCGTCCATCTACGAGGCCTTGAAACATACTAAAGAATATGTGCTCCTCTCCCTGTAAATTCAACACCGACAAAGCAAGACAAAATCTGTCATGGCAAAAAACTCAACCCGTGACAAAGTTGAGTCGTTGAACAAAATCTGCGATGTATATATTGTAAACTTATATAAGAAAAATAATATATAATTTTGTCGCGCGCTCGCACGGGTGCGCGAAAAATAAAAAACCCACTCTTGCGAGTGGGCATTTTATGAACACAGGATGTGTTAGACACGTGACATATATTCGCCTGTTCTTGTGTCAATACGGATGGTGTCGCCTTCGTTTACGAACATAGGAACCATAAGTTCATAGCCAGTTTCAACGGTTGCGGGTTTGGTTGCGTTGGTTGCTGTGTTGCCAATTGCTGCGGGTTCACAAATGGTGATGAGAAGTTCAACAAAGTTTTCGGGTTCAACTGAGAAAGGTGATCCTTGGAAGAACTTCATCTTGACTGTGCCGTTTTCCTTGACAAATTGGAGTGCATCTTCAACTTGGCTGTGGTTGAGAGGAATTTGCTCATAGGTTTCCTTGTCCATGAAGTAGTAGAATTCGCCATCGGTGTAGAGATATTCCATTTCCTTTGTTTCAATGTGAGCAAGTTCAAGTTTATCAGTGGGGTTGAAGGTGTTTTCAAGAGTTCTGCCATCAACGACGTTTTTCATTTTTGTACGAACGAATGCTGCGCCCTTGCCGGGTTTGACGTGTTGGAACTCAACAATGGTCATGATTTTGCCTTCATACAAAAAGGTTACGCCTTTTCTGATGTCGCCTGCCATAATTTGTGCCATAATAATTTCTCCTGTAATTGAATTTCTATATTATATTTTTATTTGATTGTGATGAGTTCAACGGGTTGACGGCTCATAGGGCCTTTGGTGCCAACGATGATCATGTTTTCAATGCGAACGCCAAGTCTATCTTGCAGATAGATGCCGGGCTCAATGGTGATCACTTCTCCCTCCTTCAAAACCTCGTCACTGCGAGGATTGACTGTGGGTTTCTCGTGGATTTCGGTGCCTACGCCATGGCCTGTGCCGTGAATGTAGTTGTCACCATAGCCACAAAGTGCAATATAGTCACGGGTGAGAGCGTCAACTGCCTTGCAACTTGCGCCTGCCTTGACTCCATCCATGCCAAGCTTGTATGCCTTCAAGACGATTTCATAAACCTTGCGTTGCTCATCAGAGATGTCGCCGTATGCCATGGTGCGTGTAAAGTCTGAACAATAGCCATCGTAAATTGCGCCCATATCAATGGTGATGAGGTCCCCCCATTTGAGCTTAGTGTCGGTGGGAACGTGATGGGGTTCACATCCGCCTGCACCAAAAGCAACTATTGTGTCAAAGGACACGTCACTTCCGCCAAGTTCAAGGACTTTTGCTTTGATTTTGTCGGCGATTTCAATCTCGGTGACTCCTGCTTTGAGCTGGCCAAGGATGTAATCAAACACGTCATCAATGATTTCCGCTGCTTTACGGATTTTTGCTATTTCTTCTGCGGTTTTGACTGTTGTAAGGTTATTTTGCATATTCTATACTTCTCACTTCACGGATTACGTTGACTTTGATTTGGCCGGGATATTCAAGCTCGTTTTCAAGCTTCTCTGCAATTTCTTTTGCAAGGAACACAGTTGCTTCATCATTGACCTGTTCGGGCTTGACAAGAACACGGATTTCTCTGCCAGCTTGCACAGCAAAGGTTTGATCAACGCCTTCAAATGACTTGGCAATGACTTCAAGCTTTTCAATACGCTTGACGTAGTTTTCAAGGGACTCACGTCTTGCGCCGGGACGGGCTGATGAAATGGCGTCTGCTGCTTGCACCAACACCGCAGAGATTGTTTCGGGCTCTACGTCGTTGTGGTGGGCTGCAATTGCATGGATGACTTCGCCGTTTTCACGATACTTTTTGGCAAGATCAACACCGATTTGAATGTGTGTGCCTTCAACCTCATGGTCTATGGCCTTGCCGATGTCATGGAGCAGACCTGCTCTCTTTGCCACTCTGGGATCAATGCCCAACTCTTGCGCCATGAGTGATGCAAGATAGGACACCTCAAGGGAGTGTTTGAGCACGTTTTGTCCATAACTTGTACGATATTTGAGTCTGCCAAGGATTTTGACGATTTCGGGATGGACTCCGTGAAGGCCTGCTTCAAACACTGCTTCTTCACCGGCTTCCTTGATGCCTGCTTCAACTTCCTTGCGGACTTTTTCTGCAACTTCTTCAATGCGGGCGGGGTGGATGCGTCCGTCTGCAATGAGCTTTTCAAGTGTGAGGCGAGCAATTTCTCTCCTCACGGGATCAAAACTTGAAAGTGTGATGACGTCAGGGGTGTCGTCAATGATAAGGTCTACACCGGTGGCAGATTCAAGGGCACGGATATTGCGGCCCATTCTGCCAATGATTCTGCCCTTCATTTCATCGCCGGGGAGTGCAACAACTGAAACGGTGTTTTCTGTTGCATGGTCCGCAGCGCAACGTTGAATTGCAAGACCAATAATGTTTTGTGCCTCCTTCACTGCGTTGTCCTTGACTTCTGCAATGAGGTGCTTTGCTTCGGCTGAAGCACGCTTTTTGACGCCTTCAAGAAGTGCGTCCTTGAGCTCTTGTGAGGCCTCTTCCTTGGTCATGCCAGCAACACGCTCAAGTTCCTTTTGGACGCTTTCTTGTGCCACGTTGAGTTCTTGCTCAACTGCCTTCAAGCGTTCCTTGTTTTCTTCAAGGGCTTTTTGTGCCTTGTCAAGATCGTCAATCTTTCTGTCAAGGGTCTGCTCTTTTTTGTCAAGAGAGTCCTCTTTCTTTTCAAGAGCGGCTTCCTTTTGGGCAAGACGATTTTCTGTGCGTTGCCAATCGGCTCTGCGTTCCTTGGTTTCCTTTTCAAACTCAGAACGCATTCTGTTTTGTTGTTCTTTTGCTTCAAGCAGGCCATCCTTGCGGATGTCTTTTGCTTCAAGATTTGCTTCTTCTATGATTCTTGCTGCTTCTCTCTTTGCCACGCCAATTTTGTTTTGTGAATATAATCTATACACAAATAGCCCAATCACTGCGCCTACTACGAGGGTTGCAATGGCTATTCCAACAACAGGACCGGCGTCAAGTGCAGCAAGCAAAGTAAATAAATTGCTTGTCATCACTGACCTCCATTTATATAATCAAGTGGGCTTTGCCCCTTGTTATCAACATTATAGAACAAAGTAGTTCAATAGTCAATTTTTTGAGGGGTCATAATAAACTTTATGTTTATTAGCCCCAAAATCTTTGCAAAAAACAAGCGTTGATGTGGGTTTTCAGCAAGAAAAACCTCTTATTTTGCCAGTTTTGTTGCGATTTGATCAAGTTGGCTCAATTAGAAACCAAGTTTTTCACGGACTTTGGCGTTGATTTCATCGGCCACATCAGCGTTGTTGCGGAGATATTCAAGCACTCTTTCTCTGCCTTGACCGATCTTTTCATCGTTGTAGCTGAACCAGCTTCCGCTCTTTTGGATGATGCCCTTTTCAACAGCAACGTCAACCATACAGCCAAGGGCGGAGATGCCTGTGCCGTAAAGGATGTCAAACTCTGCAACTTTGAAAGGAGGTGCAACTTTGTTTTTGACAATCTTTGCTTTGACGTGGTTGCCAACAATTTCGGTGCCGTCCTTGAGGGCGTCTGTCTTGCGGATGTCAATGCGGACTGATGCGTAGAATTTGAGTGCCTTTCCGCCTGTGGTCACTTCGGGATTGCCGTACATGACTCCAACCTTTTCACGAAGTTGGTTGATGAAGATGATGGTGCACTTTGACTTTGATGCAACTGCTGTCAATTTGCGCAATGCTTGTGACATGAGTCTTGCTTGAAGTCCCACGTGACTATCGCCCATTTCGCCGTCAATTTCTGCTTGGGGAGTGAGGGCTGCAACTGAGTCAACAACAACGATGTCAATTGCTCCACTTCTGACAAGTGTTTCAAGGATTTCAAGTGCTTGTTCACCGCTGTCTGGTTGTGAAATGTACAAATCCTCAATTGCCACACCCAGCTTTGATGCGTACATAGGATCAAGTGCGTGCTCTGCATCTATGAATGCTGCTGTGCCACCTGTCTTTTGCACTTCTGCTACTGCGTGGAGTGCCACGGTGGTTTTGCCTGATGATTCAGGTCCATAAATTTCAATGATTCTGCCCTTGGGGAATCCACCTATTCCAAGAGCGCTGTCAAGGGTGAGACAACCGGATGAAACAGCTTCTACTTGTTGCACCATTTCGCCGTCCATCTTCATGATTGAGCCCTTGCCATATTTCTTTTCGATTGCTTGAAGAGCAAGTTCGAGATTGGTTTTTTCTGCCATTAGAGTTCTCCTTTATCTATTTTTTCACCGACTTACAAGAGCAAAATGTCCCCACGTAAATACCTTACGAGGTAGAACAATGCCAAGTTTGCCGTTGCGTTTCTGATTTGATTTCGGTCTCCCGAAAGACGTCTTTCAAAGACTGTGATAAACTCCCCTCCCCCAACGCCGATGTATACAAGCCCAACGGGCTTGCCTTCATCTCCTGCGGGGCCTGCAAGCCCTGTGGTGGCAAGGCCAATGTTGACCTTTGGCGACAAAAGCCCTTGCACCATTGCGTGAGCTGTCTCTCTTGACACGGTGCCATACTCGCCAATGAAACCACGGGGGATTGAAAGACGGTCCATCTTTGAATGGCGATTGTAGCACACTATGCCTTCATAAAAGTTTTCGCTGATGCCGGGCACAGACGTGAGGCGGGAGCATATCTCCCCTCCTGTCAAGCTCTCTGCCACGGACAGCACCTTTTTGTTGCGTTTGAGCAGTTTTGCCGCAAGGGTGTGCAATGACGTGTCCTCTGTGGCATAGACTTGCTCATTGAAGCAGTTGTAAACGTAGGACTTGACCACCTCAAAGCTCTCTCTTGTGCCTGCGGAGGTCATGGTTATCTTCGCGTCAAGACAATCTTCTTCCACGTCAAAGGTGACTCCCATACCGAGAAAGTCACTTAGTTTGAGACGTATCGTTGCGTTGTCAAGCCCGCAAATTTTTACAACTTCTTGTATCATATCAAATTTTGATTTAACAAAGTTAAATCACTACTCTGCCTTTTCTTGTGTGTCCTCTGTGCTCTCTGTGATTGTGTCATCACATTTTGCATCTTGCTCCTCTGCGCTTTCTTGCACGGGTTCATCAAAGAGCACTGCCTTGTTTTTGAGGATATAGTTGAGCCCAGACACCACCGTCATGATTGCGCCAGCATAGTAAACTATTGTGCCCATCCATGCAATAACCTCGTGGACTCCTGCCATGATGAGAAAACCAAGAGAAATGTCAAGAAGGTTGGTTTTGATTTTTCCGTAAATGTCCGCCGCCAACACAAGACCCTTTTTGGCTGCGATGGTTCTGAATGCCCCAACAATCAGCTCTCTTGACAGAATGATGCCACCAAAGAGTGCAATGATGAAGGTGTTGAAGGGGAAGATTTCAAGCCCTGCTCCGTGTGCAATGACCAAAAACAGCATGATGACCACAACAACCTTGTCTGCAATGGGATCAAGGAACTTGCCAAGGTCGGTGACCGTCTTTGTTTTTCTTGCAATATAGCCGTCAACAAAGTCAGTTGCGCAAAGCACCATAAACAGAAAGCACGCCACAGTCATAAGTGACACGTACGTGACGTAGTCTGCGCTGAAAACCATGCCCAAAACGTAAAACAATACGGTGGGTATTATGAGGAATATTCTTGCAATTGTAATTTTGGTTGCCAATGTAATTTTCATATTGCCTTCCCTACAAGGTCTATGCCGTCCACTCCAACGATTTCTACATCATAGAACTCGCCAATGTGGACCTCCTTGTCTGCTGTAAAGTAAACGATATTGTCAATGTCGGGAGCTTGAAAGCTTGCTCTGCCACTGAACAATTGTTTGTCGTAGTCAATTTCATCATAGATGACCTTGATGACCTTGCCTACAAGTTGACTGTTGCGCTTGTTTATGACATCGGTTTGAATATCTTTCAAACGATTGGCTCTTGCCACCTTGACTTCCTCGTCAAGATGACCGTCCATTCTGTCCGCAGGAGTGCCTTCTTCACGGGAGTATGCAAAAAATCCTGCGTAGTCTATGTTGCCTTCTCTTATAAACTCCACCAACTTTTGATGGGCTTCCTCTGTTTCGCCGGGGAAACCACAAATGAAGGAGGAACGGAGAGTTATGCCCCTTTCTCTCATCTTCTTGATGAGAGCCCTTGTGTAATCCTCCCCTGCTCGTCTGCCCATACGCTTCAAAGTGTCGCCATCAATGTGTTGCAGAGGCACGTCTGCATATTTGGCCACTTTGGGATTGGACACAATCATGTCAATGATGTCGTCATCAATTGCTTCGGGCTCAAGGTACAAAAGACGAATGAGGTCAAAGTCCATCTGGCTAAGTGCGTTTACAAGCTCAATAAGGTGTGATTTGCCGTCAAAGTCAACGCCGTATCTGGTCACGTCTTGAGCCACCAAAATCAGCTCCTTGACCCCTTCCTTTTCAAGAGTTTTTGCCTCGTTGAGCAAGTCCTCCATCTTTTCAGAGCGATATTTGCCTCTGATTGATGGGATTGCGCAATATGTACAATGATTGTTGCATCCGTCTGCAATCTTGAGATAAGCGTAGTGATAAGGCGTGGTGAGCACTCTGCCACCATAGAAGCTGTCTCCGCATGCGCAACTGTAGATTTTGTCACCCTTTGTGATTTTGTCCACGGTGTCGCAAATGCCGTCATAGTCCGCAATACCCAAAAATGCGTCTACTTGGGGGAACTCCTTTTCAAGAGTGTCCAGGTATCTTTGAGGGAGGCATCCTGTGACAATTATCTTTTTCTTTTTATGATGACGCTTGTGCTCTACTGCAGAGAGAATTTCATCAATGGCCTCGCTTTTGGCATCGTCTGTGAATGCACAAGTGTTGACAACGATGACGTCTGCGTCCTCTTCATTGCCAACCAAGGTGTGTCCCCCTGCCACGAGGCGGGCAAGCATCTTTTCTGTGTCCACTCGGTTTTTGTCGCAACCAAGTGAAATTGCGCCTATTTTCATAACTATCCTTATTCTTCTTCGTTGTTTGCAGCAAGCAGCTCCTCATACTCCTCTTGGGTGAGGTTGACTCTTGAACGCTTGGGGTCTTTTTCATCGGGGACAAGGACTCCCATGTCCTTCATCATGTCCCAAATGCGTGCTGCCTTTTGGAAGCCAAGGCCAAGTTTTCTTTGGAGATATGAGATTGAGATGGGCTCATCCATACCAATTTGCAATGCGTCAAAGAACACGGGGTCTTGACCTTTTTGCTTGCGCTTGTCTGTAGATTTGCCCTCTTCCTTTTCGGGAGTGTCGCTGACCTCCTTGAAGATTTGATCCTTGACTGTGGGATCGTACACGCTGTCGTTGTTCTTTTTGATGAAATCAACGATGGCCTTGACCTCTTCACTGCTGACAAAGGAGCCCTGCATACGCACAGGCAAGGGTGTCTTTGCGGTCATATAGAGCATGTCGCCGTTGCCAAGAAGCTTTTCTGCTCCGCCAGCGTCAAGGATTGTACGGCTGTCCGGGCCTGCTGTAACACGGAATGCAATACGTGTGGGCAGGTTGTTTTTGATTGTTCCGCTGACCACGTCAACAGAAGGTCTTTGAGTTGCCAAAATCAAGTGGATGCCAACTGCACGAGCAAGA
>JAFVYE010000126.1 GCA_017500745.1 Clostridia bacterium
CCAAAATGTGTTGGTTGGTGTAGGTTTCAAAGTTGCAACCAAAGTCGCTATATTTGCCATTGGGATTGGGCTCTTCCACAGTCCATTTAAGGGTCTTGTCCCCCACAGTGTAGTAGGCAACGCCCTTTTTGGAGTACACCCCAAGCTTGAGAGCACGTGGCTCGTCTGTTTGACGCACGGTGAGGGTGTCGTGTGTGAGAGTAAGGCGCTGATCCTTCAAATCGTCATAGGGCCAAAACACAAGATTGTTGATGGGATTGAGGTCATCAACCTTGTTGTTGAGAGGCACGTGTAGGGTGCCGTTTTTGCACACAACAGACAGCGCCCATGTGTAAAACTTTTCGCCCGAAAACAGACTTCTTGTGGTGTTTTTGACACTTAAACCCCCGTTTTCATCCATTTTGACTGTGATTGTGTACACAAAGCGTTTGGATTGTCTGCAAGTGAAATTGCCTCCAAATCCGTCATCGTCAATGGTGTACTCAACGGGATAGTTGTCTGGGGTGTAGGTGTACAAATCCTCTGGAGATTTCCACACACGATGGCCTCCATAGAGATACCACTTTTCGCCGGGCTTGTACTCTTTGTCAAAAAACTCTCCGCTGTTTGACACGTTTCTTTCCAAGTCCTCGTTCATAAAATTGAAGCTGTCTGTGCCGTAGTAGATGATGCGAGGTCCAATGTCAATGGTGATCATGGCTTTGACCCCTGCTCTTTCAAACACTACGCAGTTGCCGTAATTTTTGTACTCTTGAATTTTCATAGCTCACCCAAAAGGGAGGCACGTTGCGCGCCTCCGTAATTGTGTTTTTGATGTATTGTTTTAGGGATGTCCCAACAAGCTTGTCAGTTGCTCTTTCTGCCCTTTTTTGCGTTCTGCATATTCTTCAATGACCTGATGGCGTCAACGTCAATCATATTGATGAAGAATTTGAGGGTTTGTCCCGCCGCTTTGATGGGGTTGGGGTTGGCTTTTTGGGGATGGACGTATCCAATTTCGTATGCCTCCAAGATGCCAAGCACGTTGTAAAGACGCTCCTCAAAATCTTTGTAGTTTTTGTCCCCTGTTGACCAGCCGGTTTCTGCCACGGCCATTACACGAGGGAATGCTTGACGATGAAGCTTGTCAACGTCAGCCACCCATTCTGTCCAAAGAGGAGTTTCAACTCCAAGGATGTTTTCTATGCCATCTCCGTTGAAAGGAGAGGTGGGCTCAAAGTTGTACGCAGAGCGCAAAGAGTTCATCCCATGAGGGTAGTCAATGTAATATGGATTGGTCCTTGACACAATGATTTTTCTGCCCTTCTTCAAGGCGTCACGGACCCTAAGACACTTTCGGCCGTCTGACCAAAATTGACACACAGCGCTGTCATCAAGCATATTTGAGTAAAGGGCCTCATTCCACACAATAGGGGTTTTATCAAGCGATTTCAGCACTTTAATCACACGATTTGTGAAATATCCTTGAAGTTCCTCCTCGTTTTTGAGGCCCTCACGCTTCATTGTGCTTTGGCACTTTTCACAGTTTTGCCATTGAGTTTTGGGCACCTCATCTCCCCCAAGGTGGAAGTACTTTGATGGGAACAACTCCGCCAATTCTTTGAGGAGATTTTCAATGACTTCATAGTTTTCCTCTCTGCCTGCGCAGAGGATTCTATGGTCAATTCCATACCTTTCTGTCAACTCAAATTGCTCCCCAGTGCAACCAAGTTCTGGCATTGCAACAAGAAGCTCAAGGGTGTGGCCGGGCAGGTCAACTTCGGGCACCACGTCAATGAATCTGTCCCCTGCATAGCGCACGATTTCTCTCACGTCATCCTTTGTGAGATAGCCACCAACGGGGATGCCGTCCCCTCTTGTGCCCTTGCGCAAATTGCCCTTTTCATTGAGGACAGGATAGGCCTGGCTTTCCACTCTATATCCTTGATTGTCGCTGAGGTGCAAGTGGAGAGTGTTCATCTTGACAAGGGCAAGCACGTCAATCAAACTCTTGATAACGTCCTTGTCAAAAAAGTGACGGACGATGTCCAGCATAAAACTGCGATGTTCAAAGCGGGGCTTATCCTTTATGACACAGTTGTCAAGGTCGGCCACGCCCTCGTGATAGCCGTCAAAAATCAATTGCTTCAAGGTCATGGCGCCATGAAACAAACCTTCGTTTGTGGCTGACACCACATTGACGTTGCCGTCAATGGTCAGCTCATAATCGTAGTCCGTTTGACCAATTTCAAAGGTGGCTGTGTTGGCGTCACCCTCTTCGTAATCAAGAAAACCAAGCTCCTCTTTTATGACGTCAATTTGGCAATCCACACGGGTAGATGCACTAAAACGGGTTGTTCCACCCGTCAATTTTGATTCAAATGGTTTGGGTACAACGTTCATAACTTTTCTCCTATTTTCATTTTAACAAACAACGCTCTCATAGTCAATAGTCAAGCCAAAATCCCCCCTCCATTTTCCCCAAGAATCTCCCTTGTGCACACACGAAATTATATTTTTCGCAAATCCGAGATTTGCGACCTCGTTGACACAAGGGCATTTTCGTGATATCCTTTCAATGTGAAATTAGGCGGATGTTTTTTTGGAAGCACTTTGACGGCCATCTTTGGGCTGTTTCTCAAAGTGGCAAAATTTGTTGGGGAGCTTTTGGGCAAAATAATTTATTATTTTGGGCTCTACTTCCCCATTGTGTACGCACTATACGGTGTGGTGCTCTATTTCGTCTTTGATTTCAACCCCTTTGTGCTGGACGTCAATGGCAAGCTGTTTATGTTTGGCTTTGCCCTCTCTCTGTTGGCAATGGTGATAAAAGCTGTCAAAAACCTGATTATCCGTCCGTACAAAAAGTATTTTCAACGCTCTTCCGTGGTGGAATATGGCACCGATCAAAAGCTGTCAAAGCACGCTCCAGAAGCCCCCACCATATACAAAAGCAAAGTCAACCCCGGCATCATCGTCTACGAGTACAGCAATCGCTTTGACCTCTATGAGGAAAGAGATGACGGACTTGTGCTTGTGGACACCGAGTTCAAGGAACAAAAAGGAAGAAGATGGTAAAACTCAACAAAAAAGCCCAGCAAGACGGCTCTGAGGTGGATCAAGTCCAATCAGAAGCCGTAACCACCCAACCTGAAAAGGTTGGCGTCCTTGCCTACCTCAAAGAGCCAAAAACCAAAAACAGAATTTGGGAGATTGACTTTCTCCGTGGCTTTTGCGTGTTTTTGATGGTGCTTGACCACACTTGCTTGATGTTGTCGTGGTATTTTGGGCCCGCTTGGTACGGTGGCTATGCAGGCATGCACGCAAGTGCGGAGTTCGGAGCAAAGCTCTGCTGTCTTTGCGAGCTTTATTGGTACAGCCAGCTCCGTGCCATAGGTCACCCTATCGTGCTGTTCATATTCTTTTCAATCTCGGGCATATCCTGCGCATTTTCTCGTTCAAACATGAAGCGTGGCATCATTCTTGCGGTGGTGTCCCTCATATATACTCTTGTCACCTATCTCATTGACAAGTGGTTTGCTCTTGGATGCTACACCGCCTTTGGGGTGCTCCACTTCTACGCTTTCTGCATTTTGCTTTGGGCTGTGATATGCAAGATATGCAAAAACAACACCATCGCCAAGATGATTTACAGCGGATTTTTGGTGATTTTGTTCTCCGTGCTGTATTTCTGCTATATCGCACCGCCGGAAACTCCAGAGTGGCTATTTTGGGTGTGGCCCATCACAAACCATGACGGAAGCCCCAGCACCTTCTACTTGCAATATTTTGTATCTCCGGGAGATTTGTTCCCCATCATCCCTTGGGCAAGCTTCTTCTTTGCAGGCACCTTTCTTCAACCAATACTGTACAGAAAGCGCAAGAGCTTGATTCCCGTTTTAGACCGTGGTTGGCATCGTCCCATATCTTTCCTTGGCAGACACGCCTTGTGGGTGTACATCATCCACGTGGTGCTTGTGGCCGTGGTGTTGTGCGTGATCAGCCAAATATTCTTTGGCATCTGGGGATTGTTTTGACAAAACCTTTTTGGGCAAAAAGAAAAACCTGCATTTCTGCAGGTTTTTTTGTTGCTAAACCATATTAATACTTGGCGCCGTTTTGCACCGTAGTTGCCAGTTGAAGGGTAAAGGACTTGTTTCCGCTCTCGTACTCGTATCTGTTCTTTTGTCTTGTGACGCATTGAGCAAATCTTGTGGGAGCCACGATGCCCTTGATGACAATGGGTGCGCCAGAGTCAACGGAGATGCACACGTTGCCGTAGCCAAGGACCCTTTGGAACAAGTTTTGATCAACTCTGACAAGCTCAATCTTGTTCAAGGGGAGTTGAAGGTCTACAATGCGGAACATGCCCGTGCGCACCACAAACTTTCTGTCTGTGATGACTGCCTCTTTGTGCCACATTGCAATGGCCTCAAAGACCATGAGCACAAGCACAAAGCCAGCTGACCCCACCATTGCGTACTTGAGTATGCTTTGTGTGAGAATGGTGCGCTTGAGAAGCTCGTTGATTTGGGGTGTGAATATCCAAAGCACTGCAATGATTCCCCCAAGAAGGGCAGCAATAAAGATTTCACGCAAAAATACCATGTACGTGAATCTTGCTTTGGCAACAACTCTTTCGCTCTTTTTAAATGTCCTTTCGAGAACTTTCATACTTTTATTTTACGTCCTTAGGGTGATTTTGTCAATATTAGTTCTTGTAGCAAGGGGGAAATTGGCAAATTCGTATGCTTGTGCAACCAAAGGGCACGTACACTCTTGCCATGCTTTCCTCCGAAAACTCAAGTTTTTTGGGGATTGAAGCCACTCCGTTTACGTCATAGCCCCAGTTTGTCACGTTTTTACTGCGTATACGCAGTTCAAAGGGAGGGTTGTATCTGCTGAATGGGTTGTCACCCATGTTGTTGACGATGGTCTCCTCTGCGTCAAACAATCTTCTCACGCCTGCGGTTGCACGCTTGTTGACCACAGGGGCAAAGGTCCACTTCTTCAAAAATCTCACGTTGAAGGCACCGCCACACTCCCTTGACTCCTTGACGTCCTCTGCCAGCTTGGATGCCATAATCACGTTGCCCTTCATCATTGTCAGCGACTTGTCGCTGTTTTGACGCACCAAAAGGGGAATGTCCAATTTGAGCATAAACGTACTTCCTGTTTTGAGGATGCATTTGACAGAAATGTCGGTGCTTGATGATGCAACCACTTGGCCTCCGGACACAAGTTGCATGCTTGTGCCTGCGGGCACACGGAAGTTGATCTTGATTTCAGGGTCGCCTTCGGCGCTTTCCACCTTGAATATGATTGTGTTGCGGAAGGGATATCCGGTTTCCTCTTTGATGCGGATTTTGTGGCCGTCCACAACTGCGTCAATGGTGCAGGGAGCATAGCACTTGAAGGCCAGCTCATTGTCTCGTTGGAAGCATATGCTACGCATAAAATGAGGATATGCAGACAGCAAGTTGACTGCCCCGTGGGACAAGCGTCCCGTGACGTATGCGTTGCCGTAAACACTTTCCTTAAAATAGTTTCTTGTGTCGTAAGATGCCTCAACTTGATTGGGCATGATGATGTCCTGCACGGCACCCACTCCGTCAAAGGAAGCGGGGATGATGTTGAACGCTATGCGTTCAATGAGGTCTGCAACGTGGTTGTCGCCGGTCTCTGCAAGCACCGTCACCAAGGATTCAAGCATTTCAACTGCGCTTTCCACGTTGATTCCACGGACGGGAGAGTTGCCTGCAAGACGGAAGTCTGACCCAAACATTCCAGTTGCGTTGCCGTGATATTTTTCAAGGACGCTTATCATCTTCAAGGAGTGATATTTGAGCTCGTCATCTCCAAGGAATTTGCCCCAAGTGCACGGATATTTGACCGCCTTTGCCACGTTGACGCCGTTGGTTTCAACCACCTTTTGATGCACAGACTTTTTCCACTCGGCATTGGCCTTGTCCACCGTGAGCACACGGGTTGGTGCAGTTCCGCCTGCGCCTGTGTAGCTTGCAATGGTCTTTTTGAGCTTTTTCACAGCCACGGGAGACACATATCTATTAGACGGCTTCTTGTACTTGAAGTTGACCGCCATCTTGATCCAATCATTGCTGGTTTCACGAAGCTTCTCTCCAAGGTCGTGGAGCCACTCTGCATCCGTCTCCTTGAACACAGCGTCTATGGCAGGGATCTCTTCAAGCAAACGTGCTCTTGCATTGTAAAAATAGGGTGTGACAGAAAAAGTGTTGAATTGGTTTTTGAAGTACTTTCTCAAAAAAGCCAATGCCTCCTCATTTTCTGTGAGCTCGTAGTAGCTGAGCACTGCTTTCAACCCCTCTATTTTTGCAGAAGTAAAAACCCTGTTTTTAGGACCAAAGTCGCCACCCTCTTGGGCCCCTGCAAACATTGTTGACAAAAAACTCTCTGCTTTTTCAAGAATGGTTCTATCTCCAAGTATGCCGTATAGGAGGATGAGCCCTCTAACGTACTTGGGCAAGGCCTTGGCTCCAGTCCATGCGCCGTTTTCAAGCATGCCGGGCACTGTGCCAAGTCTTTTTTGGAGCCCATTTATGAGGAGCACCTCTTTCAAAAGCCAACCGTCAGGACGGATTGCTCCAACGGGCAGTTTTGTCATTGTGGGGTTTTCTTTTTTTGCCATAAAATTCCTTTGCGCCTATGTGCGCATTATGCGAAGAGCACACACGCACGTTGTAATCATAATAAATTTATCACATAAATTTGACAAATGCAAGAAAAACAAATAAACTTTGATTGAAGTACGGCATCAAAAAAGGAGGAGTCTATGAAATACGTAATCGTTCTTGCAGACGGAATGGCGGACTATCCCGTGAATAGTCTTGGCGGAAAGACCCCTCTTTCTGCATGCCAAAAGCCCACAATGGACCGCCTTGCTCACCTTGGAGAAGTTGGTCTTGTGAGGACGGTGCCTCATGATCTCGTTCCCGGAAGTGACGTGGCCAATCTTGGAGTCCTTGGCTATGACGCAAGAGTGTGCTACACCGGCAGAAGCCCCCTTGAAGCGCTGTCTATGGGAGTGACCCTCTCCCCCACCGACCTTGCTCTGCGCACCAACTTGGTCACCCTGTCTGAGGACCAAGTGTTTGAGAACAAAGTCATGGTGGACTACTCCGCAGGGGAAATCTCATCAGAGGAGTCACATATTCTCATTGAGGCGGTCAAGGATGCCCTCCGTCAAGACGGCATCACTTTCTATAGCGGTGTGAGCTATCGTCATTTGGCGGTGATTGACAACGGTGCAGGGCTTTATGATCTTGTGCTCACTCCCCCTCACAACATCACGGGCAAAGCCATTGGCGAGCACCTTCCCCGTGGCAGATTTGGCAGTACTCTCACCACCATTTTGAAGTGCTCACACGAAGTGCTAAAAAATCATCCAATCAACAAAAAAAGGGTTTTATCTGGTCAAAATCCCGCAAACAACCTTTGGTTTTGGGGACAAGGCACCGCACCATCCCTTGAAAGCTTCAAGTCAAAATACGGCGTCAGCGGGGCTGTGATTTCTGCTGTTGACCTCCTCAAAGGCATTGCCATTGGAGCACAAATGACTGCTCCAATAGTGGACGGTGCCACTGGCACATTGAACACAAATTTTGAAGGAAAGGCCCTCAAAGCCCTTGAATGTTTGGACTCTCACGACTTTGTTTTTGTACACCTTGAGGCCCCCGATGAATGTGGTCATCAAGGGGATTTGAAGGGCAAAATCAAAGCCATTGAACTCATTGATGAAAAGGTGGTTGCACCCATTGTAAAGGGCCTTGACGGCAAATGTGACTACAAGATTATGGTGCTTCCAGATCATCCCACCCCCATTGAAAAAGGCATTCACACCGCCGATCCCGTGCCCTATTTTATATATGATTCAAGAGTGCAAAAATCAGGCGCATGCTACGATGAGGACAGCGCTATGGGGACGGGCAACTTCTTTGAATATCCTTGGCTTCTCACCTCTCATTTCTTTGAAAAATAACTTGCAACAGCTTTGTTTACAACAAAAAAAACACGCCGATGGGCGTGTTTTTTGTTTTGTCAAAAGATGTTTATCTGTTTTTTCTTGCCAGCTTTTTTTCGGCCTTTTTTGCCTTTTTCTTTTCTTTGCGTCTTTTGTGCAAGGTTTTCAAAACAAACTTTGCTGTGTTGACGGCAACTTGGGTGGCTGCCACAATCACGGACACGGCCATCACAGCCATTTGCATGATGCCGTCAATGCCTTCCTTGACAATACCAACCATTGACACGGCTGTGATTGCCAAAAACATTACGTTGACAAAGCCCTTGAACAGCTTGATAAGCTTCTTGTATGTGGCAAGATATTTCTTTGTTTTCTTGGTGTCACGGGTTGCAATTGAAAAGCCCATGATGACCACAAACGCCACAACCCAAGCCACAAGAAGCACTTTGAGAGCGGTGCTAAATGCATTGGGCACCCAATTTTCAAGGATGAAAGTGAGCACCGTTGCCAAGGTGTAAAGGGAGCTTATGATTGTGATAATAAAGCTTGCAAGCTCAACCTTGCCAAGCTTTTTCTTTTCCTCCGGAGCTTCTTCCTCTACGACTTCTGCCTCCAACACCTCTTTGTTGTAGGCGGTGTCCATAGTGGCTTCAGCTTGTTTTTCTTTTTTGAAAAATCCCATTAGACCTCCCCCCTCTTAAAGCGTGCCAAGAAGTCCTCTGCCATTGAGTTTGCTTTTTCGGGGTCCTTGCCCTTCCAATTGAGAGAGAAGCAATGGTTGCTCAAAAATGCGGTTGAGTGATATTCCTCTGTGTAGACCCCTTGATCTGCAAGGTTTTTGAGCAATCTTTCCCCTTGTCCACGGCAGAAGAAATCCTTGACTGCGTACACAATGAATGATTTGGGGAAGTCGCTTGTCACCTTTTCAATGGGAGAACAGATGTCACGATATTCAAAGTTGTCAAACTCCTTCTTTGAGATGCTTGCCACGTCATACAAAATTTTTCCGCCGAGGTCAAAGGGGATTTTTGCACTGAGGGCTTCTGCAACGTCATAGATGCCACAGTTGAGCACAGCTCCGTTGAAGCGGAGGTCTGTGGACACGCCCAGTCTGTCTTGAAGCGCCTTGTCTGTGGCTATGCATGCAAGGACTGTTGCGTAATAACCCCCTGCGCTATCTCCGCTGACAACCAATTTGTCAAGGTCAAGATTATATTTTTCTGCGTTTTCGCCCACCCAATTCAATGCGTAGACAAGGTGACGAAGGGGCTCGGGGAACTTGTAGTCGGGGCAAAGGCCGTAGTTGACGTTGACAACAAAGTATCCTTGATTGGCAAGCCAGCGTGAATGTGCACGTCTATAATGCTTGTCCCCTGCCACAAAGCCACCGCCGTGGATGTAGAACAAGACGGGATATTTTTCTCCGCCGTTGTCAACACGGTAGGTGTCAAGGAGGCACGCATCTGCTTCGGCATATTTCACGTCCTTTTCAATGATGAAGTTGACCTCATCAAAGCGAGTTGATTTTCTTTTGTTTTGGTCGTGGTCAAAAAGCTTGTCTATTGCCACAAAAACTGTTTTTGCAAGTCCCATAATCTTCTCCTAAAAGGTTTATACAACCATTGTAGCACAGTCCATTTGCATTTGCAATGCAAAAAAAATAGGCGAGCTGTTTTTGCTCGCCTATGGTTGATTTGTTTTGTGCTATTGTTCAATGCGGTGGCGGTTGAGGGATATAAATTCATCCACGTTGCCAATCAGTATATCAAAAAATTCGTTGACCTTGGCTTTGTCGCTGTCGTTGCCCTTGATTGCAATGGACATGGTCACTTCGCCAAGAAGAGACGTGAGAGCAAGTTGCATATAGGGCTTGTATTTGATGGCGCCCGTCATGAATCCGTCCACAAGGTTTGCATCTCCCATCTTCAACTTGCCGTCCTCAAGAATGCCTATGTTGCTCATGCCAATGAGGGGGTTGAGATAGCCAATCTTTATGGCTGTTTCGCTGATGACATAGGGGAATATTGCGTACGCCAGCTTCAAAAGAGGCAAGCTATAAAGCCCCATATATGCGTCCTTCTTTGATTGACGGACACTGCGGAGCACTTCAATCAAGGTATCGTTGATGGTTTCGCCCTTGCGTGCTGTTGAGCATTGCATAAACCCGGTGTGGTTGGTGAGGCCTGTGTCCTCCCCTCCTCGGGCTATGTGGCGTCTGAGGTCAACCATACAGGGGATGGTCAATCTCTCCTCATTGCCGTACATGCCAATCTCATAGAGGGATCGGATGTACACCGTCAGCATAAGGTCATTGACTGTGACGTCCATTGCTTTGCCAATCTTTCTAAACTCTGCAAAGCGAGCACGATCAATCTTTCTGCGGACTATCATCTTATAGTCGTCCTTGGCCTCGGGGGTCAAGGGGAAGTAATGCTCGTCTTTGACTTGGCTTATGTTTTTGTACAAGCCCTTTGCGTGAGCCAACTCCTCCCCTGACAACTTGGAGTAAACTGCATCATAACTTCTACTGCCTGTCTTGATGTGAAGTGATTTGTCTCCTGCCAAAAGCTTGTTGTAGTTTTCTGCAAGCTTCTTCATAAAGTATTTGAGGTCACCGCCGTCCATGCACATATGATTGACAAGCACGCATAGTACGTCACGACCTCCATCATGGAAAAGTGCCACCTTGATTTGCACGTTGCTCTCAATGGGGATGTCAAGAGTGACAAACTCATCAATGTCCTTTTCAACGTCATCGGTCACCTTTTCCAAAAGGATGTCATCAATGGTGTAGTCCTCCACCGTCCAGTAGGGCTCAACCAAATTGCCATGAAATGAGGAGTGCAACACCGGCACCTTTTCAACCGTCCACACAAGGACTTGTTTTAAGACTTTTACGTCAAGGGGCTTGTCGTAGTAATGCACGCAGTGCACCATTCTGTCATAGTAGTTGCGGAACATATACTGCATTTTGTCCCACAACTCTGCTTTCAATGTTTTGTCCATATATTACCTTTATACATCACTTTCAAGCACATAAAGTGCCTGTTGTGTCATTTCAAACGTTTTGCGTATGTTTCTGTTTTAGGCCACGTTCAGCCATTTTCAACTTGGGCCAAAGGCCACAGCTTGTCAATCGTTCCACTTTGTCCAGTACTCTTCGTCCTCTTCTTTGTGGAAGCGTTTGTTCTTTTTGTCCTCCTCCTTGGACTTGCGATTGTGTCTTATGGCAAGGGCAACTGCCACCTCAACTATGACAAACACAACGCCTATCAAGCAAAGAAGCCATGTAGGATGCCACACGGTTGTGACAATGCCAAGAATGACAAATAGCATCACAGCAAAGACCTCAACAAACACGGGGAGCTCAAACCATTTTGCTTTGCTTGAGGTGAGGAATGCAACTCCTGTGTCTGCGCCAAGGATGAGCACCACCATTGCAAGGAAGGTCATCCAACTGCCGTCCAAATGGAACACAAGTTGCAACAGCAAAAACGTGAACACGGACGCCATGATTTCTATGAGTGCAAGCATTGCTCTCACGGGCAAAAATTTCTTTGCACGAATGAGCTTGATAGATGCCACAAGCATGCCAACCCCTGCCCCAGCAAAGAGCCCTCCAACCATTATGAGCCACGTGGGATGCCAGATGTGAGTGACAAATCCAACCACCAAGTAGGTGACTGTAAGCATTGCAATGAGAGCGAGAGCGATTGCTGCGCCAACCCCTATTTTGCGCTTTGTTGCCTTTGTTTCAATTTGCTTTGCATCAAACTCTTTGAGGACAGTGTCAAAGTCGCCAAGTTCGTCTATACACGTGAGATACACAAGCTCTTCATCCTCAATGCCCTTGATTTTCAACTCTTGTGCACGCTCAAGGAGTTCAACAAGGGTCTGCTCACGAAACTTCATTGCCGCCTCTGTAGGACGGATTTCACGGAACTTTTCTTCAAGATAAGCTTTGAATTTGTTTTTCATAATTTTTCCTTCCAAAGTAGATTTCACCTAAAAAACGCACGAACAAGAAAATGGTTACACACTTTTTCAAATTTTTTAATAAGTTGTATTAAGAGTTCTCTGTTGATCTGCGCCCAAAAGCCCAACATACCCTTACAAAACGCCTCTGCCCGTCATTTTACATAAAAAGGAGGTGTAATATGTTTCTTCATTGTTGCAATCGTTGCCACGGCAACTACAACCCACGTCTGACGGCCTACAACGGCTTTTACGGCTACAATCAAAGCAACCCAACCATTTACACAAATTGTTGCAGACGGTTTGACGTGACGCCTTTCAGCAATCCTCGCCCTATTGTCATTGGAATCCCCGGCCCCGTTGGCCCACAAGGTCCTCGTGGTCTTACAGGCCCCGTAGGCCCTGCAGGCCCTATCGGTCCTACCGGTGCAACAGGCGCGGCCGCAGGATTTGGCACTCCTACGGCAACTGCCACAACTCTTGCAGAAGGCGCTGTGGCAACGGCAACAGTCACCGCAACTGGCGATGACACTGCAAAGGTATTCAGTTTTGACTTCGGAATTCCCGCAGGTGCAACGGGCGCAACCGGCCCTCAAGGCGAGCAAGGAATCCAAGGCGAAACCGGTGCTGCAGCAGGATTTGGCACGCCAATCGTCACCGTCACCACTCTTCCTGCAGGATCAACCCCCACGGTCACAGTCACCGCCACCGGCCCCGACACCGCCAAAGTGTTCGTTTTTGACTTCGGCATCCCAACCACTTAAGGCATAAAAAAAGCCACTCTTGCGAGTGGCTTAATTAGTTCCATGTATTTGAAAACAATTCTCTTCCCCATTTTGATTACACATTGTTTATTTGGCTGCGCCCTGCTCTTAATTCAATTTCAATTGGTTCTTCTTGTGTTCCAATATTAACAATTATGCAAAAATCTCCATTGTCCTCTGTTATAACTTTGCCAGTATAATCGCCAAACGATAACACGTTTCCTCTCAAACTAAATTTGCCGTTATATTTTAGTTTAATCTCTGAATCATAGTCAGTCCCTAATCGTTCTGCTTCTGCATTATAATACTGATATGTAAAACAGCAGGTTCCATCATAATCTATTCTAAGTGTATATTCGCTAATTTCGTTATCACCAATATATCCACCACGATATCTTCTCCCCGCCAACTCCGCTTTTGTATACTCCAAGTCCCTTGAGGAGCACGCACTCAAACAAATCATAGAA
>JAFVYE010000127.1 GCA_017500745.1 Clostridia bacterium
ACCAGATGCGCACTTCAAAACGCAACCTCCGTTGCATCAACCCTCCTCACCACCGAAGCCCTTGTCACCGACATCAAAGAGCCTCAACCTATGATGGCACCCCCCGCCGGCGGCATGGACTACTAAACCACAACCCAACGACAGAGTATTTTTATTAGACTCCTGTTATTTTTACAAAGCAAAAACCCACTCAACCGAGTGGGTTTTTTGCTTATCAAACAAATTGTAAAATATAATTATTTTGGAATAAATTATTCCGATATCGGAAATTATTGCGTAGTATAATATTGACAAATTTCCGATAATGGAATATAATATTAAAAAAAATAGGAGAGATAAATGGATTTTATTTCAGTTGCTGAAATAGCAAAAAAATGGAACGTCTCTGATAGAATGGTCAGAAATTATTGCGAGCAGGGCAGAATCCCCGGCGCATTTTTGACTGGGAAAACGTGGAGCGTGCCTTCAAACGCATTGAAGCCTGCAAGAGAGAATGCAAAGTCTTTCAGTGAAAACCCTTTGCTTAATATGTTGAAGGAGCAGAAAGATATGAATTTGCGTGGAGGAATCTATCACAAAACGCAAATCGAACTGACGTACAATTCAAACCATATCGAAGGAAGCAGATTATCCCACGACCAAACTCGATTTATTTTTGAGACCAACACCATAGGTGTTGACAAGGATGTTTTGAACGTTGATGACGTGGTTGAAACAGCAAATCACTTTAAGTGCGTTGATTACGTCATAGACAACGCAATGAAACCAATAACGGAAACTATGATAAAACGCTTGCATCTGATTCTTAAAAACGGCACCAGTGACAGCAGAAAAGAATGGTTCAAAGTGGGCGAATACAAAAAACTTCCCAATGAGGTTGGCGGAGAAGAAACTTGCCCACCTGATAGAGTAAAAGATGAAATCCAAAACTTACTCGCCACGTATGGCGCAAAAAACAGCAAATCCTTTGAAGAAATCTTAAAGTTCCACGTCAATTTTGAGTCAATTCACCCATTTCAAGATGGAAATGGACGTGTCGGCAGATTGCTGATGTTCAAGGAATGTTTGGCAAACAGCATAGTTCCCTTTATTATTGATGAAGACCATAAATATTTTTATTATCGTGGATTGAAGGAGTGGAAAAACCAAAAAGGTTTTTTGATTGACACGTGCCTGTCCTGTCAAGACAAGTACAAGGCATTGTTGGATTATTTCAATATAGAATACAACGATTGACAAAAAAGCCCACTCAACCGAGTGGGTTTTTTGCTGATATAAAACTTTGTTTTATTCTTCGTCTGCGGCGGCCTCTTCGAGGGCAGGCTCTTCGTGACAACAGCAGTCACAATGAGCGCAGTCGCAAGTGTCTTCCTTTGCCCAAGGCAGGTCAACGATTGCAACAACTGCAAATTTGCCGTTCTTGTCCTTGCCAAAGAGTTGGAGCATTTTGCCTTTCATGACACAGATACCTGCGATTAGAGGCTCAAACAAGAACACGATGCCAAGCACAAGCATAAATGAAAGGACAACCCAAAGGAGTGCTCCTTCACCAAACCAGTCTGCAAAGCCAAGGTAGATGTTGTTGACACCCATGATTCCGTCCACTGCGTTGAGACCGAGGACTTCTGCGGACAATGCAGTCACTTCGGGAGTGAAATCACCGATTGCGGTGACTGAGCCAGATGCCAATACGGTTGCTGTGTCGTATTTTGCTGCAAAAGGCATCAGTGAGAAAAATACGTAAACCAGAGGCAAAGTCAAAATGAATGAGAACACTGTGATGAAACAAGTCAGTCCGTTGCGGA
>JAFVYE010000128.1 GCA_017500745.1 Clostridia bacterium
ATGTCCCCCTTCCTCACGTGTTTCCCCCGTCTGCCTACGGCAGAACCCTGCGGGCAGGGCAACACGACGCGATTGACTTTGTAACAATCGCTATTCCGTCGTTCCTCTCCTTACGGCTCTCGCACGTTAAGTGCCGTCCCCTCATTATGCCACTCGTTGCGTTGGTGCAAAAAAAAACAGAGCGCACCCGCAACTTCGCACTTTCGTCTGGTGCGACGCGATTGACGGCTCTGCCGTAGCAATACGCTCTTCCGTTCCTTACGGCACTCCCTTTCTCGGCGCCCTGCGCCTCGCGTTCGCAACTTCGTAATGAGAGAGCGTTTGGAATATCGCGTTTTTGTGACGCTTATGTCACAGGGGGGGGACATGCACTTGAGTTAAGGAATTTTACATAACTCTGCAAAGTGCGCAACCAGACACAACGCTTATTAGAGTGCAGAACAAAGAAATGGGAATTGCACCAACAAGGCGTTTATCTTTGCATTTTGAAAGATAAACTGCCGATATGTAGAATATCGTTTCTGTTCCACCTGCCACAACCGAGGCACAACGAGCCACATAACTGTCCACTCCGTAGGTGTTGATTATGTCTTGAAGCAGGGCAATTGTGCCGTTGCCACTTATGGGCACAAGGAGCATTAGCTCGGTGATCTCTGGGGGTATGCCAAGATAAGATAGGGGCACAGACAGCCATCCGCTGACAATGTTTGACAGCCCACTTTCCTTGAACAAAACGATGACGATATAGATTGATGCAACATACGGAAACACCGTTTTCACCAGGGCAAGTCCGTCCTTTGCGCCATCCAAAAAGCAGTCGTACACCTTGACTTTTTTTGCAAGTGCATAGACCGTCAGTCCTATCAAAACAATTGGCAACACATATACGCTCATTGTTTTTTGCCTTTGCTTGACAGAGTGAGTGCACCCCTTGCCACAGCAGAACGCACAGCACCTTGGGTGCTTTTTTTGTTGCAAAAGACCTTTGTCAAAATCACCCCAACCGCTGTTGCGATAGTTGAGGAGATGAGGGTCGGCACAATGATTGATGATGGATTTGCGCTTCCTGCTGAAGCTCTCAATGCAATAACGGTTGCGGGGATAAGTTGAATTGAGGTGGCGCTGATGACAACAAGCAAGCTCATGTTGCTGGTGGACTTGCCATCCTTTTCCATACGCCCCATCGCCTCAATGCCAGCAGGGGTGCTTGCTCCGCCCATGCCCAGCATATTTGAAGCCATATTCAAGGACAGCCACTTGTATGCGTCCTCGCTTTCGCCCTTGAAAAGTCGTTTTATGACGGGGCGCAAAAGCCGTGACAATCCCGCATCCAACTTGGTCTTTTCCATAATTTTGAGCACAGACAGCCACACGGAATATATGGCAAGCAGTTTGACGCACAGCTGAATTGCCCCCTCCGCACCCTCAACCATTGCAGGCAACAACCCAGAGGGATTTGTGACAAGCAGAGTGATTGAGGACGTCAAAAGAAGGGCTACAAAAACCAAATTCATACATTATTTTACTATCGCCGTTCTCTTGATATGCTTTTTGGTGGACAAAAGTATTGTTTGAGGGTATAATATTTTTCAACAAATATTATAAATTCGGCTCATTTGCCGAAAAAGAAGGTTTTATGGAAAAATATTACATTACCACAGCAATCGCCTACACCTCAGGCAAGCCTCATATAGGCAACACTTATGAAATCGTTCTTGCAGACCTTCTTGCACGCTTCAAGCGCAAGCAAGGTTTTGACGTCCGCTTCCAAACAGGAACAGACGAGCACGGCGAAAAGATTGAACTCAAGGCCGCAGCAGCAGGCAAAACTCCAAAGGAGTTTGTTGATGAAGTTGCAGGCGGAATCAAAAATATTTGGGACCTCATGAACACGTCCTACGACAAGTTTGTGCGCACAACCGATGAGTACCATGAAAAACAAATCCAAAAGATGTTCAAAAAGTTCTATGAACAAGGGGACATCTACAAGGGCGCATATCACGGCTGGTACTGCACCCCCTGCGAGTCCTTCTGGACAGAAAGCCAACTCAAAGACGGCAAGTGCCCTGATTGTGGCAGAGACGTCCACGTGGCAGAGGAAGAAGCATATTTCTTCAAGATGAGCAAATATGCGGACGCTCTCATGGAGTATTACAACACCCATCCAGATTTTATCCTTCCCGTTTCAAGAAAGAACGAGATGGTCAACAACTTTTTGAAGCCCGGTCTTCAAGACCTTTGCGTGTCACGCACCTCATTCAAGTGGGGCATCCCCGTTGACTTTGACATCTTTCCGCCGTCTTGGAGAAGCCAAGGGTGACCGTAGATTTGTTTGGGGAGAGGTTCGCCCATTG